>JBDTRV010000010.1:0-14605 GCA_039931475.1 Burkholderiales bacterium
CGCTGTCGGCGCCGACAGCGACAACACCCATTCCAGCAGCGTCGGGCTGATCGCCGGTCTGCGCTGGATCAGGCGGCCGGCGCAATGATGGGAGACGACCCCCGTCGGGAACCGGTGCTCGGCGATCTGGCCGGGGCGGATCAGCCGGGTACAGCGGCATCGCCCAATGCGAAGGCTGCGGCCGATGCAGGTTTCGCGCGCAATGCTGGCGCTGCGGCCGGCGGCGCCGACGCTGGCACGGCCGACTCGTCCGAAGCCGGCCGCATCGAGCCTGCCGCAGCGCCCTTGCCCGACCTCGCGCCGCTGGCAAGCCCTGAAACGGGTCGACTGCTTCTGCTCGGCGCCGGCCACGCCCATCTCACGGTGCTCGAAAAGCTCGCGCGCATGGGCGGCAGGCGGCCCGAAGTCACCTTGATCTCGCCCACGCCTTCTGTGGTCTATTCGGGCATGCTGCCGGGCTTTGTCGCGGGCCACTATTCGATCGAGCAATGCACGATCGATCTCGGCCCCCTGCTGCCGCACAGCGGCGCCCAATTCATCGAAGGCCGCGCGGTGCGGATCGACGGCGCGAACCAGCGGGTGCAGATCGCCACCGCCGACGGCCTGGCCACCGTGCCCTACGACGTGCTCTCGATCGACACCGGCTCCGTGATGGAGCGGGATCAGTTGGAAGAAGCGATCCCCGGCTCGCGCCTGAACGCCCTGTTCGTGCGCCCGATCGAAGCGTTCGCCGAGCTCTGGCCGCAGTTGTGCCAGATCGCCTCGGAGCGCACCTTGCGGATCGCGGTAATCGGTGCCGGCGCTGGCGGAACCGAGCTGGCAATGGCGATCCGGCACCGGCTGCCGACTTCGGAGCTGACCTTGCTCACCGGCGGCGCGGAGCCGGTCGCCACGCATCCGAAAAAGGTGCAAAAGCGTGCGGTGCGGGCGCTGGAACGCATCGGGATCAACCTGCTGCGCAAAGGCTGCGCCACGATCAGCCCGCAGGCGCTGCTGCTGTCCGACGGCACCCTGCACGAATGCGACGCCGTGATTCTCGCCACCGGCGCCCGCGCGCCATCTTGGTTGGCCGACACCGACCTCGCGCTGGACTCACGCGGCTTCGTGGCGGTCGACGCGCAACTGCGCAGCACCAGTTATCCGAACGTGTTCGCCGCCGGCGACGTGGCGACCCGCGCCGACCAGCCGCTGCCCAAAAGCGGCGTGCATGCGGTGCGGCAAGCGCCGAGTCTTGCGGACAACCTGTTCGCGGCGCTTTCCAAGGGCGGCCTGAAACGGCACGACGCGCCGGCCCGCACGCTGAACCTGATCTCCTGCGGCGACCAATATGCAATCGCGAGCTGGGGCGGCATCAGCTTCGAAGGCCGCTGGGTCTGGAGCTGGAAAGACCGGATCGACCGCAAGTACGTGGCGCGCTTCGCCGGCGGAAGGCAGTAGCGAACTAGCCGGCGATCCGACCCAGGAACGCTTCGAGCGTAACGAGGGCGCAGCCGCCCAGGCGTTCGAACTCATCGGTCAGGACCAGCAAATCCCGGTCGCCTGAGACCAGCGCTTACGCGTTGCCGCAAACCGCCAGATGCAGGAACGGCGTGTCGTGCGAATCGCGGCAGTCGGGCACGCGAGGTGGCGGACTGGAAATCCGCACCGTCTGCGTATACGGCAGATAGTCGGCCAGCAATTCTTCCTGCCCGGGCGCGGACAGCCGGAACTTCGGATAGGCCAGCACGCGCAGCAATTCCTGCGCGACATGTGTGCTGGCCAGCGGCGCGAAAGCGCCTGCCTGCCAGAGCGACCGCATACGACCGACCGATCCGCCACCGAACACCAGCGCCGAGAGGACCACGTTGGTGTCCAGCACCACACGCGGTGGCGCGGTCACGATTTGGACGCGGGCTTGCGCGCGGCGGGCTTGCTGGCGCCAGGCTTGCTGGCGGCGCGCGGCACAGGCGCCGCATCAGCCCTGCCATGCGGCGGCGCGGGTTCAGCGGCAATCAGCGCCGAACTCGCCGGCGCTCGCGCCCAGGCCACCGCTTCCGCAATGACGGCGCAGGAAACCCCAAGCTCCGCGAGCTTGGCCCGCACCGCTTCCCTGCGCTGGATGCGCACCGGCGTCAGGATGATCTGTCCGGCGCGCGCCTCGACCTCGAAGTAGTCGGTGGCGCCGACGATCTGCGTCACGGCCTTGGGCAGCGTGAGCTGGTTCTTCGAGGTGAGTTTGGTCAGCATGGCGGAGTCGTCAAAGCAAGGAATGCTTCCTTTAGCGTTTCGGCTGAATTTTGTCCAGAGACAACGCTGCGGCGCGCCCGTTCAGCGCGCCACCCAGCCCCCGCACACCGGGAACACCTGCCCCACGAAACACGCGGCCGGATCGCTGCACAGATAGGCGACAAATTCAGCGTCTTCCCGCGCGCCGACCAGCCGCCCGAGCGGCACCTCGCGCTTGAGGCGTTCTTGAAAGCGCGGATTGGCCTGAACTTCGGCCGGGAAGTAGGTCGGGTTGTCGACGAAATTCTGCGCAATCGCATTGACCTGGAGGTTCTTCGGCGCCAGCTCCACGCCCACGGCCTGCGTCCAGCCCAGTTGCGCACCGCGCGCGGCGCTGTAGCTCGAGGTGCGCTTCTGGCCGCGCAACGCCGAGGCGCTTCCCATCACGATAATCCTGCCGGCACCGCGCCGGGTCATTTGTGGCAGCAGCGCACGCAACAGGCGCGGCAGCGGATCGACCAGCGCGGCAAACGTCTCGCGCCATTCGTCATCGCTCACGTCGGCCGCCGCGCTGGTGGGCGCGGGGATCGCGAGGTTGGCCACCAACACATCGACCTCGCCGGCCTCGGCCACGACCTGCGCCGCCGCATCCGGCGCCGCCAACGAGCGAGCGCTGCGCACAACGTCCGCGCCGTGCTCGGCCAGCACATCGCACAGCACCGGGCCCATGAAGGCATCGGTCTGCGTGACCAGAATGCGCTTGTTCGCAAGCATGGATTTCGTCATGACTTGCGCCTGTTCAGTCGCTCACTCGGGTCAGCGCGGAACCGTAGTGAAAGGCATGGTGATCGGTCTTGTCGCTCTTGATTTCGTATTGCGGCTTTTCCTGGCTGCAGTGACGGGTGTGGCCCTTGTAGTCGAAGTCCTTGGTGTGGACCTTCACGATCTTGCCAGTAACGTGGCCGGCCTCGGAATTCCAGCGTACGTGATCGCCAACCTTGTATTCATGCGTTGCCATT
Organism: Burkholderiales bacterium; assembly: GCA_039931475.1. GTDB lineage: Bacteria > Pseudomonadota > Gammaproteobacteria > Burkholderiales > Burkholderiaceae_C > JBBPYC01. The sequence goes on from JBDTRV010000010.1 coordinate 3,225, forward strand.
CGCGTGGCTCCTTTCCGATAAAAACGCGCTTGCGGCTGAAACACTACCCCGCAACCGCCGCATAAGACAGTTTGCCGCCCACCAGGTGCGCGGCGCTGGTGTAGGGGTGCTCCTTGGCAACCCCGGCGCCCATGATGTGCAGCACCGTGATGCCGGCCGCCTTGAGCCGGTCGGCGATCATCGATCGGTGACAGCGCCACCAGACAGCTTCGGAGCACATGAGGGCGGTTCGGCGCCGCTCTGCCACATCGAGAAAACCACTGATTCCGGCGCTGAATTCAGGCGTTTCCATGTGGTCGGCGTAGCCCCGAAACGACTCGTTGCGCCAGGCCGTGTTGGGCGAATCGGCGCGCGGGCGCCGCCGGCCACCGATTTCGGGCACCGGCAGATAGTCGACACCGATCTCCGGCAGCGCGATCCGCAGCGCGTCTTGGCTGAATTGCGGATGCTTGCGCGAACCCGCAAAGCGCCGGACGTCGGCAATCGCCTCGATGCGGTGCGCCGCGAGCAGCGCGGTGAACTCGTCCCATGATCGGTTGGAATGACCGATGGTCCAGACGGTCAGCGGTCGTTGCTCATCGCGAATTTGCTGCATATTTCGTAGCTAGAAACGCCCGATGCAATTGCGCCAAGGGCATATTTCCCCTTGAAATTCTCCTCCAAACCGCCAGTTCAGACGCTGTTGGACATGGGGCCATGTCTTCCATGCCTTGCTCAAACGCGGTCGGCCGGCGATCAGTCGCCCATCGGCGTACACAACTCGACCACGATGCCGTCCGGGCAGCGCAGGTATGAAACGGTCTGGCCCCACGGTTTTTGCGCGGGCTGGGTGAGTTCGACCGCGCCGGCGTTGACCGCCTTGTCGTGCGCGGCCTGCACTTTTTTCGTCACGAACGCAACCTCGAACCCGAGCGGCCGGGGCGAATCGTGCGCCGCTATGTGGCCGCCGGGGAAATTGGCCGACCCGAGCGCGTGCGCCGCGAAAGCCAGCGCGGTGTCTCCGGTATCCAGCTCGCCATAGTCGCCCGACTCATGCAAGAAACGGCGCTTGAAGCCGAACGCACGCTCGAAGAATTCGAGCGACCGCGCCACGTCGGGCACGTAGACGATGGTGTAGCCAAACTTCATGTATTGCCTCCCGAAGGCCCGGGGTCCGTGGCGGCAGCAAGATCGCGCCGCACCGCAACAGTTTCGCCCAAGGCCAAAATACTACTGATTTAATAGCTTAAAACCACTACTGGGTGAGCGGCGAAGGCCATTTTTAGTCAGAAATTCAGCATCCAGATCACTTGACGAAGTAACCGGCGACCTTCCAGGTGCCGTTGGACTCGCGCATCGGCGTCACCGTCTCAACCGCATCCGCCTTGTGCTGAAAGCGGCTTTGATACTGGATCACCAGGTAGTCGCCGTCCGGCGCGCCCGGCAACTGCTTCTTGGGGCTGGCCGACAGCAGCTTGCGCGATTCGAGCCGACCGAGCGGCGCGCGCACCGCGCTCACGGCGCTTTCCCATTGCTCTTTCGGAACAGAACGCCGGAACAACGCGGCGGCGTCGTCCCAACTCGCAGCGGCGCTGCCGGCGTCGACCAGGGCCAGCCACGCCTTTGCCGCCTGCTTGGCCTTCGCGGTCCGCGCCTCCTGCGCGTTGGCCACGCCGGCCACCGCCAGCGCGGCCAGCGCCACCGTCGCGCCCGTCACCATGTATCCCATACCGTGCTCCCGAAACAGTCAAATCAGCCAGCCGGCCGCGGCGAATCTGGCAAGCGTCGCGCGGCCGACTTCATGCAAAGTCTACTGCGCAAGCCGGCGCCAGCGCCACATCAATGCCCGTGCCCGTGCACCCCATGCGCATGGCCGTGCGCGATCTCCTCGTCGCTCGCGGCCCGCACCCCGACTACCTTGATCGAAAACCGCAACGCCTTGCCCGCATGCGCATGGTTGCCGTCGAGTAGCACCTGGTCGCCTTTAATCTTGACCACGTTGAACACCACCGTGTGGCCGTCATCGGTGCGCCCCTCGAGCTGCCCACCGACCTTGACGCCGGGCGGAAACTCACTCTTGGGAATGGTGCGCGCAAGCGCCTCGTCGCGCGCGCCGAAGGCGTCCTGCGCCTCCAGATCGAGCGCTACCTGCGCGCCCGCCTCCTTGCCTTCGAGCGCCTCCTCGATCTTGGGCAGCATGTTGCCGTACAGGCCGTGCAGATAGACCATCGGCTCTTTCGCATCCTCGAGCGTCTTGCCGGCTCGGTCGGAAATTTTCAGGCGGATCGTGGGAACGGTGTTCTTGGTGATTTGCATGGCTCTGGGTTCGTATTTGGACTGGCGCCTATTGTCGCCAGTGCTGCCCGGGCCGCTTCAGGCCGCTCGCAGCGCCTGGCCGCTTGGCCTCAGAGCGTGAGCGACGGCTTAACGACCATGAGCCAGTAAACCACCAGCATCGCAGCGAACGCCGGATAGCCGAGCAGCTCCCACCAGCGCGCGAAACGCCGGTAGCGATCGGGAAGCTCGGTGCCACTTGCCAGTGCTTCCCGCGCCATCGCCGTCATCTCGATCTGCAGCCAGACCACCGGAATCCAGCACGCGCCGGCCAGCAGAAACAGCGCGATCGAGGTCGCCAGCCACGGCGTCGAAAGCGGCAGCCCCGCGAGGTGCGCGAGCAGCAGACCGGTCAGCGGCTGCAGCACGGCGGCCGGCGCGGTGAACCACCAGTCCGCCCGCACCACCAGCCGCGCCACCTCGGCCTTCGCGGCCAGACTCGCGCCCCGATTCGCGAAGAACATGTAGTAGGCCGAGCCGAAACCGATGCCGACCAGCGCGACGCTGGAGAGCACGTGCAGCCATTTCACGAACAAGTAGACGTTCACCACGTGGCCACCGCTTTGCTGCCCAAAAGCGCGATTTCAAAAATGCCTGAATGCGGCATCGCCTGCGGCTTCATCCACTGTGTCGGTGACCATCCCGCAACGCGCGAATTCGGGCTCGAATTCGACCAGCCGAAGCATGCCCATGCACGCGGTCGCGCCGACCGGCAATGCTTCGCCATGAGCCAGCCGACGCGCGAGCAGAACGGCCGCCATGCACGGGATTTCCGGGCCCAGGTCGTTGTCAGCCGCGATGTGCCAAGCGCGGTGGGGCGTCCGGCCTTGCGCGTCCGCGCCAGCGACGCGCACGACCATGCCGCCCAGCGCCGAGCCCATGAAATCGAATATTCGCGATGTCCGGTTCAGCACGCCGGCAAGCCGGGCCGGTCTGGCAATGAGGCCGACGCCGCGCAACGCTGACAGCATCGCCAATACGCGCTGCGTCAGGCCGACCTCGAGCGCTGCACGGAACATGACGCTTCGGCGCACGCGGTAGTGGCGCGGAAAGAGTTCAATATCCGGAATATCGCAAAGCGCGCCCAGCCGAGACTTGAGGCGCAAAAAGCTCACGCGCTCTGGCTTGGCCCAGCCGCGCAGGGTTTGCCAGCGCCCGTCGTCCCACACCTCGATCGGTTCGCCGCAATAGCCGAGCACGGCAGCCAATGTGGCCTCGCCGCGCGGCGCGGTTTGCGCCGGCGCGATACAAATGTCGATGGTGTCGATGCGCTGCCAGCCGGCGCACAGATGTTCGACCACCGCCGACGACAGCGCCGGCACCGTGCTCGCACCGCTGATGCCGGTGCGGCGGGCCGCGCGGAACGCCTCATCGAGCGCTCCAGAAAAGTCGCAGACGAAACGGCGGCCGTCGGCCAGATCGATGTAGTGCGCGCCGGCCGACGCGGCGGCCAGCGCCACGCCATACGATTGCTGCTGGAACGGGCCTGCTGCATGGACGACTAGGCCGACTTCCAGCGCGCGCAGCGTCTGGGCAAAGCCGCTTGAATGAAAGTCGATTGCGACCCCGCGCGTGCCTCGGCCGAGTTCATGGGCCAACCGTTCCGCACGCGAAGGATCGCGGCCGCCGACCAAAAGGTCGATCCGCGAATCGCCGGCCAGCGCGCGGCAGATGCGCGCGCCGAAGTTTCCGTAGCCGCCGAGCACCAGCGTTTTCAAACCGCCACCCATCAGGGGCGTGCAGGCTTCTGGTCAGGTAGCGCCGGCGCGGCCTTGCCGATTCGCTCGGCCTCGCGTTGCGTCTCGGGTTGTGACTCGGGCTGCGACTCGATTGGCCGCCCGAACGCCCGCGCTGCCCGCTCGTAACCCAGTTCGATCAACTCCGCGGCGCGCCAGAATTCGTGAAAACCGCAGGTGTTGCGCGGGATTTCGACGGTCACGCCCGGCGAATATTCCTTAAACTGAAGCCGCGCGATCTTGTCCTGCATCACCTGCATCGACGCAAACGCGATGTCGAACATACGCGGCGTCGGCGTTTCGGGCGGGCGCGTGGGTTGCAGCTTCTCGATGAACGCACGGATGTTCTGCCGGAGGCCATTGCCGCTTTCATGCGCGACAGGGATGAGCGGCGCGGGCCGCTCTTCGGCCGGGCCGGCGAGATTGACGGCGACGGTCAGATCAGTGTCGTCGCCCAGAGTCGGCGCGATCGGCACCGGATTGACCAGCGCGCCGTCGAGCAGCAGCCGCTCGCCGAGCTTGAACGGCGTGAACACCATCGGCGTTGCGATCGAAGCGCGAATCGCGTCCCACAGCTTGCCTTCTCGCAGCCAGACCTCCTCACCGGTTTCCAGATCGGTCGCGACTGCGGTGAACTTGATCGGCAGTTCCTCAATGCGCAAATCGCCAATCAGCGTGCGCAACACGCTGATGATGCGTTCGCCCTTGAACAGCCCGCTGCGATCGAACGCCGGATCGAGCAGCCGCACCACCTGAAACCGTTCAAGCGCCGAGACCCAATCGGTGTAGACGTCGAGCTTGGCCGCGGCAAAAATGCCGCCGACCAGAGCGCCCATCGACGAGCCCGCGATCGAGCGGATCTCATAGCCGTTGTCGGTCAGCCAACGGATCACGCCGATGTGCGCCAGGCCGCGGGCGCCGCCGCCGCCGAGGACGAGCGACACCGTGGCGGGCGCGGCCATCGGGCTGGAGTAGGGTGTGATGGGGCTCATGGAAGATTCGCCACGGTTTGACAGTCGGGCGAGCCTTGCCGATCGTCAGACGCGACGAGAAGCTCAGGTGGTTCAGGCGGCGCGATTGCGCCGCGCCGTGCGACCGGCAAGAATGAGGCCCGACGGCGCCTGACAGTCACGCAGCCACACCGACCGTGCCGACTGCGCCGGCCGCGACGGCGTGGCGCTGGACCAGGGCCGCATCGCTGCTCAACGTCAGCACCAACCGCTGGGTGGCCCGCGTCGCGGCCACGTAGAGCAGGCGCGCGGCGTCAGCCTGATCGGCAGCTCCCGCCGCGACCTGGTCCGCCTCCATGACGGCGACGACCGGAAACTCCAGGCCCTTGCTTGCGTACATCGTCATCACCTTGATGCTGTCGGCTGCCGGATCGAAGTCGCCGGCGCGCCTGCGAACCTGGTGCGGTAGCCGGCGCCGCCTCAACGCAGCGGCGCATTCGTCCATGGTTTTCCAGCTCTTGCAAAGAACGGCCATCTCGCTGAAGGCGTGGCCCTCTTCATGCGCCGCGCACATCAGATCGGCGATCTTCGTCGCTTGATCGCGCAGGCTCGGCAGCCGGATCACGAGCGGCTCGGGGCCTTCGCGGCCGCAACTGATGGGCTGCAATAGCGGAATCGCGTCGTCATCGGCCACGAGGCCATTCGCCGCGCCCGCGAGCAGGTCGCCGGCGAGCCGGCTGGCGGTATGCAGAATCTGCCGCGTGTTTCGATAGTTGATGCGAAGAATCGTGCTGCGGCGGCCGCTGGCTTCGATGCCGACGCTCTTGAGCGTGAAGCCCAGGCCCCGATTCTTTTTATAGATGCTCTGCGCGTCGTCATACAAAAGCAGCAGGCTGTTGCTTGTCGGATCGACCATCTGCGTGACGAGCTTGAGCCACTCTGGCGCGAAGTCGTGCCCTTCGTCGATCAGCACTGCGCGGTACTGGCCGCCGGGAATCTGCCCACGATCGACCGCGCGAATCACGTTGGCCACCATCTGATCGAACATGCCATCGCCCTGCGACGGAAGCGCTTGGCCATAGGCCACCAACTGCTGCCGGCACCATTGGTGAAAGTGGCGCACGCACACCCGATCGGCGATGCCCTTGGCCTGCATGATCGACGCAAGCGTCACCGCCAGCGGCTCGTTGTAGCAAAGCACCAGCACCGGCTTGGCGGCAGTCGCCGCCTTGGCCAGATGCTCGGCACGCCAGCCGAGAATCATCGTCTTGCCGGAGCCGGCCACGCCATGAATCACACGGTGGCCGCTGCCCAGGCTGCGTGCGAGCTGTTCCTGCTGCAGGTCCATCACCTGCAGGATGTCGGGCGGCTCGGCTGGTTCGCCCTCCTTGCCGTCCTCGCCATTGCCGTCGACCCCGTCTTCGAACAGGCCGCCCTGCGCCGGCACGCGAACTTCGGGAAACAGCGTCCAGCGCACCCGATCGATCTGTGGCAGCGACAACGCGCCGCGCAGAGCGAACGGGAACATCTGCCACAGCCGAGCCTGAAACGCCTCTTCATCCACCGACTCGGTCATCTCGTCGCTGCAGATCACTCGCTGCGGTTCGATCGCCTGGTCAAGCTCGGCCGCATCGAACTGCCGGCGCGTGATGTGCGTCAGCACCACGCCGTAGCTCCACGGAAACGCGAGCGCGCCCTGCCACCTGCCCTCGCCGTGGATCAGTTGCTTGTCTCGGCACAGCGCATCGACGACCTGATGCGCGTAATGCCGCGCCTGCTCGATCGGGTTGACGACGGTCTTGGGTACGCCGCGGGGGATAATCTCCCAGGTCTGTCGGCTGGCCTGGCGAATGGTCTCCAGCTTCCAGTCCTTGACTTCGAGAATCAGCAGGCCGCGCCTTGGGTGCAGCAGCACGAAGTCAGGGTGCGACTGGCGCGGGCCGACCGGCACGTCATACCAGAGCAGATAGTCCGGATCGAGCTTCGCTTCGAGCCGTTCGGCCAGCCGCCGCTCGCCGACGGTCATGCGCGAGACGCAACTGCCGAGTGCTGGAATCAGGATGGCCATGAGGGTGATAGCGGGTTTTCGAAGGGGCGAGAAACATGATGCCCCAAAGTCGGCGGCGGCCACACGGCGCCCACACGAGCGAGCGCCGATGCGGTAGAACTATGTCTCGTTTCCTCAAGGGCCATTGCCCCACCCGCTGCCATGTCCGAACTTCACACCCTTTCCGCCTCCGAAATCGCGCGGCTGATTCGCGATCGAAAACTGTCCGCGCTGGAAGCGGCCGACGCAGCGCTGGCCCGTCTCGATTCAGTCAATCCACGGCTCAACGCGGTGGTCGATTGCCGGCCCGACGAAGTGCGAAAACGCGCGCGCGAGATTGACGCTCGACTTGCGCGCGGCGAAGATCCGGGGCCGCTTTCAGGTGTGCCAGTCACGGTGAAGGTCAACCTCGACCAGGCCGGCTTTGCCACGACCAACGGCCTCACGCTGCAGAAGGATCAGATCGCGAACGACCACAGCCCTGTCGTCGACAACTTGCTCAACGCCGGTGCGGTGATCGTCGGGCGCACCAACACGCCCGCGTTTTCCTACCGATGGTTCACGAACAACCGGCTGCACGGCCGCACCGTCAACCCGCGCAACAGCGCGCTCACGCCGGGCGGCTCATCGGGCGGGGCGGCGTCGGCCGTCGCAGCGGGCATCTGCGCGATCGGCCATGGCACCGACATCGCGGGTTCGATCCGCTACCCGGCCTACGCCTGCGGCGTGCACGGCCTTCGGCCCTCGCTCGGGCGGGTGGCGGCGTTCAATGCGTCGAGTCCGGAGCGCTCGATCGGCGGGCAGATCACCGCCGTCTCCGGTCCGATCGCGCGCACCATCTGCGACCTGCGGCTTGCGCTCGCCGCGATGGCCGGGCCCGACGTGCGCGATCCGTGGTGGGTGCCGGCGCCGCTTACCGGCCCCGACGTGCCACGCACGGCTGCCTTGTGCTTTCGCCCCGACGGCCTTTCGATCGCGCCCGAAGTCCAAACCGCCTTGCGCGACGCCGCCGACCGGCTGCGCGATGCGGGCTGGGCAGTGGCCGAAGTCGACGAAGTGCCGCCGCTGAAGGAGGCCTGCGCCGCCCAGATCACGCTCTGGGTCGGCGATGGCTACGAGGCCCTGGTTGCCGCCGCCGAACGCGAAGGCGACGAAGGCGCGATCACCGCGTTGGCCGGGCAGGCGGAGATCGGCCGCAACACCACGTTATCAAGCTTCTCGGCCGCGCTGGTGCGGCGGGCGACGATCACACGCGCCTGGCAACGGTTCATGCAGCGATATGCCGTCGTGCTGCTGCCTGTGAGCGCCGAGTTGCCGTTTGAAGACGACCTCGATCTAAAGGGCCCGGAGGCCTACGCGCGGGTCTGGCAGGCACAGATGACGATGATCGGCCTGCCGCTGGTTGGGCTGCCCGCACTCGCGGTTTCGATGCGCATGGTCGACGGCTCGAACGGCCCGAGTCCGGTCGGCGTGCAGATCGTGGCGGCGCGCTTTCGCGAAGACCTGTGCCTTGCGGCGGGCGAAGCGATCGAATCGCGCGGCGCGCCGCCGATGCCGGCTTGAGCGTTCGCCCGAACCTCCAGCTCGCGCATCGCATCGCATCCCCATCCGGGGCGCGCGCGCCCACGGATGTTCATTCAGCGCCGCCTCAGGTTGCGGCCCGCGCTGCAGCGGCGCGATCGAGTCGATCGCACCCCAAAGGATGTTCTAGGAGCACCGCAGCCCACGCGGGCCCCGAAGTCAATCCGGCACGTTCAGTGAATTGCCGACCGACGTGATGCGGTCGGCCGCCGCCGGCGTTGCCTGCACCTTCGGCAGGTTGCCGGCTTGAATCGGCGGCGCGGCACCCGGCACGCCGCCGCGCGCCGCCGCACGCACCACCTGGCTCGGCGGCAGCTCGGCGTTGCTGGTCAGTGTTGCGTACATCGCGTTCATCGCTTCATTTAAGTACACGTGCAGCGGCACGAAGCGCGTGTCGAAGCCCGAAAGCGCGTTGAACGCATCGAAGTGCTGCGCGTTGGCGACTTCAATATAGGAAAGCCGGCTGCTTGCGCCTTCCACCGAGCGGTTGAAGGCGGTATATGCGCGCGCATTGTGGTTGACCGGCAGTAGCGCATCGCTGCGGCCGGCGACGATGATCGCCGGCTTGCCGCGCAGATTGCCCGACAGCAGCACTTCGGCCACCCCCGCCCGCACAGAGTCGCTCTGCGCTTTGGTGGGCGCGCCGGTGGCGCCGAGCGGCGAACCGCTGACCGGGTCAACGCCAGTGGTCAATGCGCGCTGGCACAGTGCCGCATCGAGCGCGAAGTCGGCCGTGCCGGTCGACGGGGACAGCGCGAACTGCCATGCCTTGGCGCCGCCGACCGAGTCGTTGTAGACCACGGTGGCGGGCAGGCCGTTCACCGTGCCGTTGCCCGACGCGAAGATGCCGGCCTTGACCAGCGGGCTGACGGGCACCACGTCCCCGGTCGCCGGATTGACCTGCGCCGCGCTCATGCCGCAGAGGTTGTCGGCCAGGCCGAAGCGGCCGTAGGCGTTGGTGTACATCATCGAGATGATCACCGCGTTGCCGAAGCCGTAGTGGGCGTTGTGCATGGTGTCGCTCACGCCAAGCCAGCCATAGGCGCGCAGCTTTTGCAGCGCGTCCGTCGCGCGTGAATTGGTGTCGGCGCCGCTGACCAGGCCCTTGGCCGCGAGCGCATCGCAGCGGCTTTGCGCGCGGACGTTCATCGCGGCGAAGGTCATGAAGTTGTAGAAACTGGTCTCGGTCATCACAGCGGCCGGCGCGAGAGCGGCGCAGGGCTGGTAGATGTTGGCGAAGCTGAAGTAGTCCATCAGCGAACGGCCGTAAGCCGGAACCGGCACGCCACCTTGCTGCACGGCGTAGCCGCCGGTCGTTTTCGGTTGCGCATTCGGCTCGCTCGCGACCACGCCGTCGATCAGCTTTTTGTCGTCTTGCTCGGCCGCCTGCAGCACGGCGCCGCCGCCGTTGGAGACCGATGCGGCGATCACGATGGTGTTCGCTTCGTCGTAGCGCAGGCTCTTGTTGCCGGCCGCGCCGGACGCGAACTCTTCGTTGATCGCGAACAGCGCATAACGCGCGGCGGCCAAGGTGTCGCTGCCCCAGTCCTTCTCGGGGTTCTGCCTGGAGTGCACGTGCTTCAGCGCCAGCCGGTTCGGAAACAGCGTGTTGTACGCGGCCCGCGCGGCATCACTGATGTCGGCCGCGAAGTTGCTCATGGCGCCGGCTGCGGTGCGCGTGGCGCGCGGGCCGTCGACCCGGTTGACCGTGTCGTCCATCGGGTCGTACAGCCCAACGCCCTTGCCGGTGTCGGTCAGCGCGACCGCGCAGCCTTTCTTGAGACCCCACTCGCTGGCGCTGCCGATCGCGCCGTAGACGCCGCGCGAGCCGGACGACGGGCCGACCACGATGCACGGTTTGTTCTGATCGAAGCTCGATGGAATTTGCACCGCCATCGTGGTGCGTTTGTGGCCGCTTGGGTCGTCCAGCACCGCGAGGTATTCAACGCCCGGAATCAGCCCCTCGCCTAGCGTGTCATTGCCCGCGAGGTCGATGTTGGGGCCGTACAGGCGCCCCCAGCCGCCGCCGGAGGTCGGATCGATCAAGCCGCGATAGTTCGAGTACAGCGCGTTGCGGCGCAACTCGGCCACCGTCGGGCTGGCCGGATCGGCGTAGGCGGGCGCGGTCGCCATGCCGATGCCGCTTTTGCCCAGGCCCCCGGTCAGCAGATCCTGACTGGCCGGTGTGCCGCCATTGGCGGGTGCGGTCGCCGGATAGTCGGTGCGCGAGACGGTGGCAACGCCATCGGGCCGCGTGTTGACTGGGCTGGACGAGTCGCCACAAGCAACAAGCGCGAGCAGCGGCAAAGCGATGCCGACACCCGCGTACCGGTGCGCGGCGAGGGCCTTCAGGTCAACCTTCATGCGTTTTTTTCTCCTGGGTGGATCGATCGAAATCCGCTGCATCTTTGCACAAGCCGAGCGCACCCGGCGACTTTCCAGTCTCGCTATCAAATTTATATCTGAAGACCCATTACTGGTGAGCGAAGAAGGCATATTTTTCGCTTAGTATCGGGTCGAGTCGGCCGTGGGCGACGCGCTTCCCCGCTTGAGGCAACATACGCTCATCCCCGATCGAGCAAGACAAGCCTCATGAAAACATCACGACTCCTCGCCAGCGGCTGCGCCGCCCTGGCGCTGCTGGCTCCGCCCGCGATCGGCGCTGCAGCCGCCGCCGAGCCGGCTGAAAAGCCGATCGGGATCAAACCCGGCCTCTGGGAAATGACCACTCGCATGCAAGCCAGCGACCCCGCG
>JBDTRV010000011.1:0-14265 GCA_039931475.1 Burkholderiales bacterium
ACGCGGTGCCCTTGAGATGAATCCGGCCCGAGTCGGATCGACCGGATGAGCCTTTCATCGGCCGTGATCGGCCCGCCCGAGGTCGCGCGTAAGCGATCACGCAATCCGTTTTCGGCGCTGCGCGCGCGCATCCACCGCTGGGCGATGGCGCGGTTGCCGCTGTCAGACACGATCACGCTTTCCCAAGGCAACATCTACATCCTGCCCTCGCGCGCCGGCTGGATGCTCGCGGTCACGCTCGCGGTGCTGCTGGTCGCGTCGATCAACTACCAGCTCAACTTGGGGTATCTGCTGACTTTTCTGTTAGCCGGCAGTGCCACCGTCGGCATGCACGTATGCCACAGCACCCTGCGCGGCCTGAAGATGAGCCTGGTGGCGCCCGAGCCGCAGTTCATGGGCAGTGGCGCGGGATTCAATGTGAGTCTCACCAACGAGCGGCGCGGCGTGCGCTACGGCATCGGCCTGGCGGTGCTGGACGAAGCGCTGGTAGGCCACTGGGCCTATACAGACGTGCCGGCGCAAGCCTCGACCATGGTGCGGATCGCATTTCAGCCGAGGCGCCGCGGCCGGCATCGGCTGCCCGCGTTGAACGCGGAAACACGCTATCCGCTGGGCACCTTTCGGGTCTGGACGGTGTGGCGGCCGGCCGCCGAAGTGACGATTTACCCGGCGCCCGAGCCGAACGCACCGCCGCTGCCGCCGGGCGAGCCGCGCACCGCCGGCAACGCAACCACGCGGGTGCAATCGAGCGGTGAATTCGATGGCGTGCGCGCCTATCAGCGCGGCGATCCGCTCAAGCGCGTGGTCTGGAAAAAGGCCGCGAAGACGGGCGAACTGGTCAGCCGCGATTCAAGCCAGGCGCAGCGCGAGGAATTGTGGCTGGACTTCAAACTGGCCGGCGGCGGCGGCACGGAAGTAAAGCTGTCACGACTTTGCGCCTGGGTGCTGCGCGCCGATGCGCTGGGCGTGGACTACGGGCTGCGGCTACCGGGTGTGACCATCGAGCCGGCGGAAGGCGAAGCGCACAAGCGCCGCTGCCTGGAAGCGCTCGCGCTGGCCTGACGCGCCTGACGCGGGCGGGGCCGCGGCCCCGCCCGCGAAACGTCAATGCTATCTTTATAATAGCTTCAAACCTATATGGTGCGTGCGGAGAAGCCATTTTTTTGCCTAAATACAAGAGCGTGACTCTCGGGCAACTGCCGCAGGATGATCGGCACAACCGGTTGCGCCGCGCGCATCCTTGAACCTTCTCGCGCCTTGCGCTTTGGTGCTCAACCGCCGCGCCGATGCCCGACCTCGAAGTCGTTGCGCCCCGAACGGTCCACACCCCGGAGCAGCCACAACGGCCGCTCCGCGAAATTCACCGCGACGCCAGTCTGACCATCGGCCGGCCGCAGGTCGCGCTCGAACACCGAGGTCGACGGCATGTAGCGCAGCGCCACACCGGTGCGGCGCCGGCTCGACGTGTTGGCCTTGGCGCCGTGGATCATGTAGACGTCGTGCAGTGACATCTGGCCGACTTCCAGTTCGATGTCCACCGCCTGCGCTTCATCGAACGAGCCGGCCGCCATGCGCTGGTTCAAGGTGAGATCGGTGCGGTCTTCATGCAGGTGCGGATGCAGCACGTGATCATTGTGCGAGCGCGGGATCACGCGCAGGCAGCCGTTCTCGATGGTCGAGTCTTCCAGCGCGACCCAGACCGTGCAGTTGGCGAGCGGCCGGATCGGCCAGTAATGCCCGTCCTGATGCCACGGCGTCTCGAACCCTTCAGCCGGCGGCTTGCAGAACACGTGGCAGCCCCAAAGGACCACGTCTTCGCCGATCACGTGCGAGACCAGCTCGACGATCTCGGGATCGCGCGCCAGATCGAGAAATTCGGAACTGCCGCGCACGCCCTCGCCGTTGTCGCCGGCGATGTGGGCGGACACCAGCTTTTCGGGACGCACGCCGGGGTTGTCCCGGATCAGCGCGTCGAGCGCGTTGCGCATCGTGGCGACACGGTCCGCAGGAAGGCGATAGCTGGGGATGACCCAACCTTCGGATTGGTAACGCTCGATTTCGATTTCGGACATCGATGCCATTTGGTTTCCGCCCTTTTAAGCTGCTCGCGACGAGTGCAGAACAGCCGGCGCTGCTGGTGCGGTCACGGTATCAGCCTTTGGATCGAGGCGCCACCGCCGATTGGTGCGCCGCCGGGTCGTGCGCCGGCACGATTGACGCTTTCAGACCAGCACTTCGACGCACCTCGGATGCCCGAGAAAATCCTCCGGACTCGCGCTGCGTCCATAAGCGCCCGACTGAAAGATGACGACCAGATCGCCCTCTTCCGCTTTCGGCAAATCCATCCGGTCCGCCAGCAGATCCAGCGGCGTGCAAAGCGGCCCGACCACAGAGGCAACCTCACGCTCGGCCGACCGCGCCTTGTTGCCGATCGCCACCGGATAGTTCTTCCGGATCACCTGCCCGAAATTGCCCGAAGCCGAAAGATGGTGGTTCAGCCCGCCGTCGGTGACGAGGAACGTATGGCCGCGCGACACCTTGCGGTCGACGATGCGGGTGACGTAGATCCCGGCTTCGCCGACTAAATAGCGGCCCAGTTCGATCACCAGCGACGCCTCTGGCATGTCGCGCTTGGCGCGCTCGGCAAGGCGCGCGAGGTTCTCGCTGATCGGCGCAAGATCGAGCCGTGGCTCGCCGGGAAAGTACGGGATGCCGAAGCCGCCACCAAGATTGAGAAAGCGCACCGGCGCCTTCGTCTCCCCCGCAAGCCGCAGGGCCAGCTCGTAAGATTTCTGCTGCGCTTCGCAAATCGATTCGGCCTTCAGATTCTGCGAACCGGCGAACAGATGAAAACCCTCGAAGGCAAGGCCCGAGCGCACGACCTCGGCCAACAGCTCGGGCATCTGCTCCACGTCGACGCCGAACTGCTTCGGCCCGCCGCCCATCTTCATGCCCGATCCCTTGAGCTCGAAGTCCGGATTGACCCGCACCGCCACCCGTGCCGGCAGATTCAGCTCGGCCGCGATCCGGCCCAAAAGCCGCACTTCGCGCATCGACTCCACGTTCACCAGCACTCTCGACGCCACCGCTTGCCGCAGTTCCGCCTCGCGCTTGCCCGGCCCGGCGAAGCTGACTTCGGCCGGATCGGCGCCCGCGTCCAGTGCCACCTTCAGTTCCCCGCCGGAGGCGACGTCGATACCGTCGACCAAGCCCGCCATCAGCGCAACCACAGCCGGCATCGGATTGGCCTTCATCGCATAGTGCAGCTTGATCAATGGCGGCAGCGCGACGCGCAGATCCGCAACCCGCTTTTTGATCAGTTCGCGGTCGTAGGCATAGAACGGCGTGCTGCCAACCCGCGCGGCAAGCAGCGACAGCGGCAGTCCGCCGACGACGAGCTCCTCGCCATCGACGGCGAACTGGTTCATTGGCGCATGGGCAGGGGCAAGACGCTCTGATGTGGACATGGCTGATCCGAATCGTGGAAGGGCAACCGGGTTGAATAAGCCGCCTTGCGAGCGCGCCAACTCGAGTGGCGTCAGTTGAAATCGGTAATCGTGTAGCGGCGCCGCCCGACGCTGAACTGACCGCCCGAGCGCACCAATTCGATCGGCGTATCGCGCCCCAGGAACAGCATCGGACTTGCGGTCAGGCCGTAGGCGCCGGACATCGGAACGCCGAGCAGGTCACCCTCTCCCGGTTCCGCGAGTTGCGCATCGACGCCCAGCAGATCGGTGGGGTTGCACGACGGGCCGGCAATGCTGCATGGACCGACGGCGCCCTGCGGGCGGCTCAGATTGACCAGCGGAAAGTTGCCGCGCAAGGCCGCGCCGAACGTGCCCGCCGCCGCCAACTGGTGGTTCAGTCCGCCATCACAGGTGACGAAAGGCTTGCCACGCGAATTCTTGCTACTGACGACCGAGGTGACGTAGATTCCGGCCTCGGCCGTCAAAAAGCGCCCCAGCTCGAACAGCATCACGCATTCTGGGCGGGTGCTGCGAAACGCTTGGAGGGCCGGCAGCAATTGCGTCGCCGTCGCGGTCAAATCGAGTTCGCGCCGTTCGCCGCTGACCGCGACGCCGAAGCCACCACCCAAGTTGACCTTGCGGCAGGCGATGCCGGTCCGGCGCTCGACTTCACCGGCAATGCGAAGCGCATTCTCCGTTGCAGAGGCGATGGCGCCCGGATCGAAACACTGGCTGCCAACATACGCATGAATGCCGACCAGTTCGAGCCGCGCACCGTGCGCCAGCACCCGAGCTTCGGCCTCCGGCAATGCTTCCTCGTCGATCGCGAATTGAACCGGTCGCCCGCCCATCTTGATGCCGTAGGCACGGCTGGGCAGTTGCGGATTGACGCGCAAAAGAAGCCGCGCCGGCGTGCGCAGCCTGTCGGCAATGCTTGCGCAAGCGTCGATCTCCCGCATCGACTCGACGCTGATACAACCGACGCCCACGCTGATGGCCGCCTCCAGCTCGGCATCGGTCTTGGCGGGACCGGCAAAACTCATCCGCGCAGGATCGAACCCGGCAAGCAGCGCTTGCGCCAACTCACCGCCCGAAGAGATGTCGACGCCGTCGGCAGACGGCTGCAGCGCGCGCAACAGCCCAAGATTCGGATTGGCCTTGACCGCGTAGTAGACCTGCACCTGATTGGCCAGCGCCTCCCGAACTTGTTTAATGCGCCTGACGACCGCGTCCGCGTCGAACAGATAGAACGGACTGCCATGCGTCTTCGCAAGCTCAGACCAATCGGCCGGGGTCAGGTCGCTCCAAGGATAGGAAAAAGACATGGTTTGCCTGTCAAGCCTTGTGCTGCTCGTTCCAGACGATACCGGCCACCCAAATCTGATAGCGCCGGTCGACCTGGATCAGCGGCGCTGGCGTGGTCGGCGCAAGCAAGAGCGCCACGATGCGCGAGACCGTGGCTTCGTCGAGCGTCTGCGCGGCGCCACCGGTCAGAATGAATTGTGCAACGTTGTCGAGTTGCGCCGTCGGAAGGCCCGGTCCGCGCCCTTTCGCAAAACGATCGAGCGCCAGAAACAGGCACGCATAGGACAGCAGCGCCGGACTCGGCTCATGCTCGCCTTCGCGTAGCGCCGCATAGATCTCTCGCACGCCAGTACCGAGCGCTGCATTCAGGAATTCATAGAGTTGGGGGTGGCTGCGCAATTGCAGCATCAGGGTGTCGCGGGACGCGACGATGCCCAGATCGCTGAAAACATAGCGGGCCACGGAGACGCCGGTGGCGGGGCGCACCGGACTGTCTTCGCTGACCACTTCGACCGTGTAGTGCAGATCGGTCGTCGCGCCGCCGATGTCCAGGCCAATGCAGGCGCCGACGATCGTGAACGTCGACTGATTGAGGACCGACCGCAGAAAGCCACGGCTGACGACTTCAGGCGTCGGGCGGATGGTGCGCGCGAGGGAGGCGGGAAGTTCACTCACTCCTTCCTTGAACACCAGATCATCCAGATAGGCGCGGCGCACCGTTTCAAACACGCTGCCAACCCGGCTCGACAAGGTCGCACCGAGTGGGTTGTCGATGATTTTCGCGTCCGGGAAACGCTCGGCGAAGGCGCCGCTCAGATAGCGGTTTCCGCAATAGACGAGCACGCCGTAGCTGTAGAGTCCCGGATCGAAACCGGCGAGAAGCGACACTGCAGGACCAGGGTCGGCGCCATCGATTCCGCCCCCCACTAGCAAGATGTCGACCCGGCGCGGATCGCCCTGAGCTTCGGCGAAGTCGTGCACAAACTCGGGATTTGCGCCCGCGAGGAGCACCTGGTTGCGCAGGGCCGCGCCGCTGAAATGCTTGCTCAACGCGACGATGCCGACGCGCAGGCCGCCGTTGGCCGAGGAACAGCCAAAAATCGGTTCAGATTCGGCGTCGACGCCCATGTCAGCCAGAACGGTGCGCACCTGGCGCGCAATGCCGACCTCAAAGTCGCGCGGGAAAAACCGCTGCCAATCTAGTTCACCGCTTGCACTCAGGCACGCGAGCTTGACGACGGTCGAGCCGACATCCAGCGCCAGTCTGGAATCGGGCGAGCGGGGAAAATCGATCGACATTCGGCTCACACCATCAAGGCAATGTCTGACAACATCTGGCGATAAGTCTTCTCGCCGCGGTCCGAACGGGTTTCGAGCAAGCGCCGCTCGGTTGCGATGTCCGCGGGTGAGATCGGCACGCCACCCGGATCGACGATCCGGATCGAGCGATTGACGTCGCGCATGGTGACCAACTTGTTCGCATTGTCTGAATGGGGTGAAAACGGCAGGTCGAGCATTCCCATCTGGAAGGCGCGGTAAACGCTTTCCCAGAATGCGTCGCCCGACAAGTCGAACACGGCGGACATCAGACTGCGCACTTCGGACTCGATCAGCGCCGCCTCGAAATCGATCGCCGGGGAACCAACCACTTCGGGCATCGCAAAGGTGCGCAACACGTAGCGCACCGTATCGACCGCCTCGGCGTTGACTTCGACCCTCGGTACGCCGAGGGCTTCGTCCACGGTCTTGATCACGATCTTGTCGGCGTTGATCGCCCCCGCGACCAAGGCGGAGCCTGCGATCAACGCGGCAGCACGTTCGCGTTGGGCCGGAAACTGGCCCATCCATTGGTGATAGACGAGCCGAAGCTCCATGTCGGCAAAGCCATGCTCGTCCAGGTAGTGACGTGCCAAACCGCGCAGCACCCGGGCCGTGGCAACGTCTTGAATGAACGAGCCCGTCTGACCGAAGCTGACCGCGAACGACCGCACGCCTTGTTCCGCGGCGAGCAACAGCTCAATGATCTCGACCGCGATCGCGATCACCGGCGGCACCAAGGTCGCGCTCAGCGGGCCGAAGCTCTCGCGATGAATCGGCCGCTCCCGCGTGGAGTAAAGCGCGCAGACCCGGTCGACGTACTGCCAATAGAGCAAAGCGCGGTCCAGCGGAAATCCTTCGGAGTACGGAAGGCAATAGCAAAGCCCGCCGCCTTCGATCTCCGCAATGCCGGATGCGATCGCGATTTCCACCAAAAGGCGCGCGTCAGGCGTGCCGTGGCGCAGGCTCACCGGCTTGTTCAACCCCACGTAAAGCTCGCGCGTCAATTCGTGGCCGTGGCACACCAGCGGATATCCGTTGAGGTACGCCTTGTTTTCCTCCTCGCTGCGGCGCAGCAGTTGAGCGGCCGTTTCGTACTGATTGTGGCGAGTGCAACTGTCGATCGTCAACGGCACGAAATCAGCGCCCGCGTCACTCAACGCACGGGTCAGCGCGAGCTGTTCGTCAAACAGCGGCGTGCCGCCGCGCGGCTGCAACAGCGGCAGCGGACCGCGCTCGGCGTAAACGCGATTCGGAAAACGCCGCTCGGGAGCATTCAGCAAAAACCGCTCGACTTCGTCGACCGTCAAGCCGCGCGCAAGCGGGTGTGACAACACCTGGGCCCGTTGCGGCGCCAGATTCTGCAGCCGGGCGTTAATGCTGGGGCGCGCCATTTTTCAAGTCTTCTGCCAGATCGCGAAGAGCGGCGCCGAAATCGGGACGCTGATGATAGACACGGTCGAAGCCGTATCCCTTGAACAGGGCAACCACTTCCGGCTCCGGCCGGCTGCCGACGACGACATTGCCCCCGACGTAAAGCAGAACGTGACCCAAGTCGATGTCGACCAGCCGCTGACGGAAATCGGCGCACCAGTATTCGCCTTCTCCGTTGAGCGACGAAACGAACAGCGCGTGCGCATTCACCTCGAGCGCCGCCTGGCAGAAATGCTCGGGGCGGTTGCGGGTGCGCAGATTGAAAACCTGGTAGCCCGACTCCTCGAGCGCCAGTTGCATGATCCGATTCCCGACGGTATGAATATCGTCGCCGATGACGCCGATCACGACTCGCGGGCGTTCGGTGAGCGCCGCCGGCACGCCAGCGTCACGCTCCATGAGGCTCGGCTGTCTTCACGTCAGCGGCTGGCTTAATTCCCAACCGTTCGTAGGCCGCGCTCTTGATCTGCTTGCGATCGAGCTTCCCCGCGTTGCCCAGGATCGGGAACGAATCGAAGTGAATCAGGATCGCCGGCACCATGTGGTTCGGCAACTGGGACTTCAAAAACTGCTTCAGTACCGGCTCGGCCAGTGGCTGACCGCTGGCCGTGGTGTAGGCGCAAGCCACGTCTTCTCCCACGCTGATGTTGGCCACCGCGAAAGCGACTGCATCGACCACTTCAGGATGTCGCACGACTTCGGTCTCGACCTCGGTTGGGCTGACCCGAAAGCCCTTGGTCTTGATCATGTCGTCGGCACGCGCGACGAAGTAGATGAAATCGTTGTCGTCGCGATACACCTTGTCGCCGCTGAACACCAGCGTTTCGCCCGGAAAGCGCGGATGCGAGCGAAAGGTCTTGGCGGTGTTAACCGGGTCCATCCAATAGCCTTTGGTCACCGTGTTGCCGCGGTGCACCAATTCGCCGACCACCATCGGCGCGCATTCGTCGCCGTTCTCGTCGAGCACCATCACCTGACAATCGGGAATCGAGCGGCCCACCGATGTCGGGTGGGCATCCAGCTTTTCGGGCGGCAGATAGGTCGAGCGAAAAGCTTCGGTCAGCCCGAACATCGAATAAATCAACGCGCCGGGAAAAAAGCCGCGCAAATCCGAGATCATGTCCGGCGACAACCGTCCGCCTGTCGAACAGACATAGCGCAGCGATGAAAAATCAAAGCGGGTCGCATCGACCTTGAGCCTTCGGTCGAACATCTTGGTGATGAACACCGGCATGACCGGCAGCGCCGTGATGCGCTCCTTGGCCATCATCGAAAACAGGTCGTTGGGCAGTGCCAGTTCGTGCAGCACGATGGTGCAGCCTTTTCGGATCGTCTGCCACAACTGGTTCATGCCATAGTCAAAATTGAACGACAACATGCAGCCGATGCGGTCGTCTTCACGCGTGCCGAGATACTCGGACACGATGTCCGCCCCCTCCGCGAGATTTCGCTGCGCGATCAAAATGCCTTTGGGCCGGCCCGTCGAACCTGATGAATAGATGATGGCCGCGTTGTCGTTGCCGATGCGATCGAAGAAATTGCGCGGTTGAATGAAGCGACGCATGTACGGCAGGTTCGGCCAATCGTTGATCACGACACCGTGCCCGGTGATCAACCGGGTCATGGCGGCGAATTCGGTCACTTCGCCGAGGCGATCGTTGTCCGTGATCATCGCCGCCATGCCGGAGTTTTCGATGATGTGGCGAATGTTCGGCGCTTTGAGCCGCGGCAAGATCGGCACGACCACCGCGTTCGCGAACAGCACGCCGAGAATCGCGACCGCCTGATCCACCGTCTTTTCCATGCAGACGCCAATGCGGTCGCCGGACGCAATACCGATCTCGCGCAAGCATTCGGCCGTGGCCAGCGTCTCCTGATACAACTGGCCGAACGTGATCGAGCGTTCGCGGGAGATGATGGCAACCTTGTCTGGCAGGCGCTGCGCGGTCTCCGCGAGAAAACGTGGAATCGAAGAAGGCATGGTCGGAGCTTTGTCGGTTTGCGTTTCGGGTGCAAGCATGGCGCGCCCGGTGAATTCAGGAATTTTCGCCGCGGCGCTGGCGAATCAGGGCAACAAGCGAGGAAAGGCGCGCGAGGTTTTCCCGCACCAGATCCTCTGCCTCGAACTCGACCTCGAACCGTTCTTGCGCGAACATCGCGAGCGACACGATGTTGAAGGAATCGAGAACCCCCGCTTCGAGCAGATCGTCGTCCGCGCCGAGCGGACCTTCAAAGCCGGTTTCATCGCGAATGTATTGGGCCAGCACGTCGATCTCGTGACTCATTTAGGAGACTCCATTGGGGTTGGGTCGCGCGATTTCGTTTGCCCTCAATACGTCGGGGCCGAGGCGCAACAGCACTCGCTTGTCGCGCGACGACGTGGCCGCGACGAAGGGTGAAACGGTGGCGAGCATAACCTCGGTTCTCCAGAGCTGAAGGAACAAAGCCACGCCGACGCGCTTCCATTTCAGATGAGCGTGCGATTTGCGTGATGCGAGGTTGAACCGGGTCAACCGGCTGAATGTGTATTCGACCCCGCGTTCGCGCAACCAGGAATTCGCGCCGTGCCAGATCGCCATGAATCCGATGCCCATCCGGTGCTCGGGAAACACGTAGAGATCAAAATCGAACACCGAACGTTCGGGTTCTGAGAGCTGATAGGTGCAGCGCACTTCGTCTTCCAGATACACGTTGAAGCAAAACCAGATGAAGCCAATCATCTGGCCTTTGCGATACACGCCAAGACACCTTGCTCCCTGCTCGAACCTGAGCGCCTTGATGTCTTCGCGCGCCGGCATGCGCGCAATGTCCGGATGCCCGCTCTCGAGTTCCTCGAATGTGAGGTTCTTCGCCAGATTGGCGGGCAGCATCGGCTTGCTGCTGATCGGCTGCACCATCAACTCGTAAACGTAGAGACCGCAGCGAGCGGAAATGCGGCGCAGCACACGATTCGCCACGTAGAGCGAGCCGACCATCGGTCCGAACTCCTTGAAGGGCCCAAGTAACCTGCTTCGCATGTCCCTAACGCCCCCTGGGGCAAACGTCCGGCCCCGTTCCCGCCGGGCGGCGCCGCGTTGCGGAGGTCGCGGCCAACGCAATCAAACGGACCATCATCGGTTGCTTGCCGGCGCCCACTGCGCGCTCAGCAATTTGCGGTCGATCTTGCCGTTCGGATTGCGGGGCAGCGGACCCGGGTGCACGTCGATCCCGGCCGGCACCATGTAGGCCGGCATGCGCGTGCGGCAATCTGCCATCAGCGCAGCCACATCGAGGCCCACAGCCTCGCCATGGCCGTTGGGCGGCGTGGCGATCACCTGGATCGCCTGGCCGAGCGCGGGATGGTCGACGCCGAAGGCCGCGCATTCACCGACTTTCTGGGTGGCGTAGAGGATCTCTTCCACCTCGGTCGGGCTGACCCGGTAGCCCGATGTCTTGATCATTTCGTCGCGCCGGCCGATGAAATAGAGGAAACCCTCGGCGTCGCGCCGCACCGTGTCGCCCGAGAACACCGCGTATTCGGGCAATTGCAGGCCGCTTTGCCGACCCGGCAGGCCCGGCGTTAGCAGCCGGTAGCGCTCGGCGGTCTTCTCCGCATCATTCCAGTAGCCCATGCCGACCAGCGCGCCGCGGTGCACCAGTTCACCGGGCTCGTCGGCGTCGCAGAGCGATCCGTCTTCGCGCAGCACGAGGATTTCGGCGTTCGGAATTGCTTTGCCGATCGAATCGGGGCGGCGGTCGACTTCCTCGGGCGGCAGATAGGTCGAGCGGAACGCTTCGGTCAGGCCGTACATCAGATAAGGCTTGGCCATGGGCACCCGCTCGCGGAGCAGATTCAGCGTTTCGCGCGGCATGCGGCCGCCGGTGTTCGCGAAGTAGCGCAGGTGCTCGCCGATCGCTGCCGGCCATTCGAGTTGCGTGAGCTGGATGTACAGCGGCGGCACTGCCGTCAGGCCCGTGATCTTCTCGCGCTCCATGGCTTTGAGCACGTCGCGTGGCATCAGATAGTTGAGCAGCACGACGCTTGCGCCCGTATGAAACGCGGTGGTCAACTGGCTGAAGCCGGCGTCGAACGACAGCGGCAACGCGGCCAGCAATCGGTCTTCGTGGCAGTTGTGCAGGTAGGAGGCAACGCTTTTTCCGCCCGCCACCATGTTGCGATGCGACAGCACCACGCCCTTGGGCTTGCCGGTACTGCCGGAGGTGTAGAGGATCGCCGCGATGTCGGTGTCGATGACTCTATGACCAGCCTTGTGCGGCGAATCGAGCAACTGCTGCCACTGATGCAACTCAAGGTTCGGGATGCCGATCGCGGCAGGCTTTTCGGCGCCCTCGGTCACGACCACATGGCGCAGATCGGGGCATTGCGAAAGGGTTTCGCCCAGCAGGGCCAGCCGGTCGGGCGAAGTCACCAAAGCGCGCACATTGCAGTCGCGCAGGATGAACGCGACCTGCTCGGCCTTGAGCAGCGGATTCAGCGGAACGAACACCATGCCGGCCGCCGGCGCGCCAAAGCTCGCAATGACGGTTTCAAAGCGTTTTTCGAGATAGATCGCCACTCGGTCGCCGCGCTCCAGGCGAAGGCCCGCCAGCGCCGAGGCGAAAGCGTCGACTGTGGTTTGAAGCTCGCTGTAGGTAAGGCTTGCCGCGCCGCTGGTCAGCGCACGGGCGAGCGGCGTTTTCTCGCTCGAGACGGCAATCATCTCGTGCAGCAGGGTCGATTCGGGCATGGCGGGGAGAGGAATGGAACTTCTATCCGGTCGCCCGGGATTGACTTCGCACAAAAGTATCGCATAGGAACTCCCCGGCTGAACCCTAGAATATCGACGCTTTGCACACTATTGAACTCTCCCATGAGCCTGCGTCAGGCCCCGAAATCCGAGCTTTCACGATGCATCGCGCGCAACGCGGAGGCGGCCCGCTTTGAATACTCCGGCGTCCAGCTTGCAAGGTCGGGCCTTTTTCGTTCCGGCCAGCAACGCTGCCTTGGGCCAGCGCTTTTGCCTGTTTTATCCCGCGGTCGGCGCGCCACGCGGCAAGGTCTTGTACGTTCACCCGTTCGCGGAAGAAATGAACAAATCGCGGCGCATGGCGGCGCTTTCGGCGCGTGCGCTGGCACGAGCCGGCTTTGCGGTGCTGCAGATCGACTTGCTCGGCTGTGGCGACAGCTTTGGCGACAGTGGCGACGCGCGCTGGAGTGACTGGCTCGACGACGTTGCGCTGGCGGGCCGCTGGTTGCAAACCGAGGCCGCCGGCCCGCTCTGGCTCTGGGGTCTTCGGGCCGGCTGCCTGCTGGCAAGCCAGGCGGCCGCGCGGATCGACGAACCATGCCACTTCCTGTTCTGGCAAC
This sequence comes from Burkholderiales bacterium, assembly GCA_039931475.1. Taxonomy (GTDB): domain Bacteria; phylum Pseudomonadota; class Gammaproteobacteria; order Burkholderiales; family Burkholderiaceae_C; genus JBBPYC01. The sequence goes on from JBDTRV010000011.1 coordinate 12,871, forward strand.
CCCCTCCCAGTGGCAAGCCGCTGGTGCAGCAATTCTTGCGCTTGAAAGCCGCCGGCGATCTGCTCTCCGGCGACGCCAAGGGAGTGATGCAGGCGCTGCGGCAGCAGATCGAGGGCGGCCAGCCGGTTGAAATCGCTGGCTACACGCTGCAGTCCGAGTTGATCCGCGGCTTCGAATCGGCCGCGCTCACGCCGCCCGTTGGCGCGCCCGCCGGCATGCGCGTCGCGTGGCTCGAAGTCTCCAACCAAAGCGATCCGAGCCTCACACCAGCATCGGTGCTGGCGGCGGAGCGTTGGAGCGCGGCCGGCTTCGACGTCGACTCCCAAGTCATCGCCGGTCCGGCGTTCTGGCAAACCACCGAGATCGAAGCAGCGCCGTTGCTGATCGAGGCCACGGTGGCGGCATTGCTCGAAGCCAGTACGGCCGGGGCGCGCGCGCCATGACGCGGATTGGCCAGGTCGCCGAAGAGGCGCTGCTGTTCGATTGCTCGGGCGAGACCGCCTGCGGCATCCTTTCGCTTCCGTCGGCGCCGGCCACGTCAGGCGTCGTGATCGTGGTCGGCGGCCCGCAGTACCGGGCTGGTAGCCACCGGCAGTTCGTGCATCTGGCGCGAGCGCTGGCGGCGGCCGGCCATGCGGTGCTGCGGTTCGACGTCCGCGGCATGGGCGACAGCAGCGGCGAGCCGCGCGCTTTCGACGCGGTGAGCGACGACATCAAGGCCGCGATCGACGCATTGCAACGCACAGTGCCCTCGATCGAGCGCGTGGTGCTCTGGGGTTTGTGCGATGCGGCATCGGCTGCTCTGCTCTACTGGCACCAAACGCGGGACGCTCGCGTGGGCGGCATGGTATTGCTCAACCCCTGGGTTCGATCGGAAGTCACTCTGGCCCGCACCCAGGTCAAGCATTACTACCGCGAGCGGCTGCTGGAGCCTGCGTTCTGGCGCAAGCTGCTGAAGGGCAAAGTGGCGTTGGGCGCGATCAGCGGCTTGCTGGGCAATCTTCGCAAGGCCACGTCGCGCGGCGGCGAACCGGCCGGCGCCGCGCTGCCGTTTCAAGCGCGGATGGCGGTCGCCTGCAATGAATTCGCGGGGAGCATCCTGTTGATCATGAGCGCCAACGACTACACGGCACGAGAGTTCGAGGAATACGCAAGAGGCGATCGGCCATGGGCGCAAGCCCTCGCCCGGCCGCAGGTGCTGCGCCGCGACGTCGCGGAAGCGGACCACACCTTCTCGAACGCTACGGCGCGCCGCGCCGTTGAAGAATGGACCTGCGAATGGCTGCAGTCGGTGCAGCCGTGGCGCTGACCAGGATATCCAGATGCTTCTGGTGGGAGTCGAGTGGGCAAATTCGGAAAAAATATCGGTTTCCCGCTGGTGTACTGGTGATCGTC
>JBDTRV010000012.1:0-13702 GCA_039931475.1 Burkholderiales bacterium
TGGCCGGGCGCGAGGTCGCCGTGCGCACGCGCCAGCTCGATGACTGGCAGCGCGAACTGGCCAAGGTCAGCCTCGGCGGCGAGGACGTCGGAGCGTGGATGGTGAGCCAGGGACAAGCGTGGTCGTACCGCTGGCGGCGCGATCCGGGGCCGTATGTGCAGGAAGAGCAGGTGGCACGCAGCGCGGGGCGCGGCTTGTTCGCCAAGAGCAACCCGCGCAACCCACGGGATTTTCGTCAGCAGCACGGCCCGTGCGATCGGCACTGACTCCCCTGCTTCGCGGCGTCAACTCCACCATTTCCTCCCGCCAGCGGCGCGCCAGGCGCAAACGGCTAGTTGAGCGTGCGCGCCAGCCGATCGAGCATGTCGCGCCACTCGTTGCGCGTCTGCTCCGCGAAGTCGGCGCAGGCCGGATCGATCGTCTGCGACAGGGTCAGCTCGCAGCCGTTCGCGCTGGCAGCGATATCGATCGTGACCGGGTCACTGGGCGACCCGCCGGTTGAGCGGGTGAACACAAGGTGATGCGGCCGCTCGATCTTGAGAAACTGGCCGGTGTGAACCTCGTCCTCACCGTCGCAGCGCCGCGAGATGGTGTAGCGGCCCAGCACCCGAGCGTCAAGCTCGATACGCGTCGCATGGCCAGTCGGGGTCGCGAACAACCAGTCGCCGGCTCTCGAAGGGTCGAGCCAGCGGTCAAACACGCTTTCGGGCGGGGCATCGAAGCGCCGCGTCGCCGTCACGATCACAGGGGTGGAAGCATTCATCTGGGGTCTCCGTGGCAAATCTGGGCGCACTGTTCGGGAACGACGGATCAAATCAGGAATCCAGCAGTGGCCCGGGCGCCGTATCAGGTCCACGCTTACAACGATAAGGCCGGGCAGGGCCGTACCATCACCGCATTGACAATTTAATACAGCTGTCTTGATGGCAGTTTGGGTCCACGGCCATCGACATTTGTAAGAAAACCTGCCGTCGCGCCGTCCAATGCGCACGACCTCACACAAAGAACTCCGATGCACGCAACGCTTCCCCTCCTGGCCCGCACCAACTTTCCGCCGCTCAAGCGCGGCACCATCGAAACCCTTCAGGTCAACCTCGGCTACCGCTGCAACCAAAGTTGCGTGCACTGTCACGTCAACGCCGGCCCGAACCGCACCGAAGAAATGTCGCGCGAGACGATCGATGCCGTGCTGGCCTTCATCGCGGCAAGCCCGGCCATCAAAGCGCTCGACCTGACCGGCGGCGCGCCCGAGTTGAACCGACACTTTCGCGACCTGGTGAGGGCGGCGCGGCAACGCGGGGTGAGAGTGATCGACCGCTGCAACTTGACGATCCTGGAAGAACCTGGGCAGGAGGGCCTCGCCGAGTTTCTGGCCGAGCAGGGAGTGGAAGTGGTTGCCTCCATGCCGTGCTACCTAGAAGACAACGTCGACCGACAGCGCGGCAACGGAGTGTTCGATTCGAGCATCCGCGGCTTGCAGCGACTGAACGCACTCGGCTATGGGCGGCCGGGTTCAGACCTTCCGCTGAACCTGGTCTACAACCCGCAGGGCCCGAGCCTGCCGCCGCCGCAGGAGGCGCTGGAGGCGGATTACAGACAGCACTTGCAGGACGAGTGGGGCATCGAGTTCAACCAGCTCTTCACCCTGGCCAACATGCCGATCCAGCGCTTCGGCTCGATGCTCGTATCCAAGGGCCAGTTCGCGAGCTACATGGATTTGCTCAAGAGCGCGCACCGCGAGGAGAACCTGCCGCAGGTCATGTGCCGATCGTTGATCAGCGTGGATTGGCTCGGCTACCTGTACGACTGCGACTTCAACCAGCAACTCGGCCTTGCGATCCGCGATGCCGGCAAGCCCCGGGTCCATTTGAACGACATCGCCGCGCGCCAACTCGAAGGGCAGTCGATCCGCGTTGCCGATCATTGCTACGGCTGCACGGCGGGGCAAGGCTCCAGTTGCGGTGGCGCGCTCGCCGAAGAAGAGTCGGCCGAGGCAGCGGCCGGTTGATGCTGCTCTTGCGCGCGGCGCGTTGGGCCGGCGGGACGTGCGACAAGCCGGAACCACCTGGCCGAAGCGCAACGTCGGTTTTGACGAAGCCAGCGCCGACGCGGGGTTTTCCAGCAATTCAGGGCTTGAAGAACCGCCCGACGATAGAGTGCAAGCGCTTGCGCACCGCCTCGCTCATCTGCTCGGGTCGCGTGACCAGCGCCGAATCGAGCGCCCGGTGCGCCGGCGATTCCGGCCAAATTCGTGCAAGGCGCCGGATCGCGTGCCTAAGCAGCACCTGGGCGCGTTCGGCATTGCCCTGCAGATTGGCGATCGCCATCTCGGCCGAAACGCAAGCCTGGTGCGGGTGCCAGCAGTCCCAGTCGGTTGCCAACGCGAGCGACGCATAGGCGATCTCTGCCTCGCGCGCAAGACGCGCTTCCGGCATGTTCGTCATGCCGATCACCGAAGCGCCCAGGCTGCGATACCAGTGAGACTCGGCGCGGGTCGAAAACGCCGGGCCTTCGATGCAGACGTAGCTGCCGCCGTCGTGCAATTCGATGTCCGCAAAGCGCGGATCGTCCGCGCGCGCGTCGGCGAACGCCTGTGCAAGCACCCCGCGCAGCGCCGCGCACACCGGATCGGCGAGCGCCACGTGCGCCACCGCGCCATCGCCGAAAAACGTTCTTTCGCGCTTTTGCGTGAAGTCAATGTATTGATCCGGCAGCACCATATGCAGTGGCGCGATCTCTTCGCGCATCGAGCCGACCGCCGAGACCGACAGCAGGTATTGCACGCCGAGTGACTTCATCGCATAAATGTTCGCGCGGTACGGAATTTCAGCCGGAGCCAGCCCATGGGTGCGACCGTGGCGCGCGAGAAATGCAACGGAAACGCCGTCGATCTTGCCGAGCAGCAGCGCGTCAGACGGCTTGCCGAAAGGCGTGTCGATGACTTGCTCGCGCACTTCGGCAAGGCCTTCCATTCGGTAAAGGCCGCTGCCGCCCAGAATGCCGATGCGGGTAAGACTCAATGGTTGCTCCTTGGTAACGGATGATGTTCGATCCAGACGGCGCCGCCGGGTTCGCGCGATCGCCCAAGCCAGCGGGCGCTCGCGCCGTGTAAGAAATGCCGCTTGACGTTCGTCTAACTGGGTAGGCATCCGGCGCGAAGCACATGCGGGCAAGTGGCGATTGTGCCGCGCACAGCAACAAAAAAAGGCATTGATGGCATCGAACAAGAAGTGGTGGGTGGTCGGCGCGCTGGTGCTGTTGGTGGTGCTGTTCTTCGCATTCGGCCTGCACAAGTACCTGAGCCTCTCCGTCATCAAGGACCGCCAGGCCGACCTGGATGCCTGGCGCGTGGCGCAGCCGTTGCAAGCGGCGCTGATCTTTTTCGCGATCTACGTGGCGGCCACCGCGTTGTCGCTGCCGGGCGCGGCGGTGCTGACGCTTGCGGGCGGCGCCATCTTCGGGCTTGGCTGGGGCACGTTGATCGTGTCGTTCGCATCGGCCATCGGCGCGACCTTGGCGTTTCTCGCTTCACGCTGGCTGCTCCGAGACTGGGTGCAGCAGCGCTTCGGCGAGCGGCTCAAGACCTTGAACGAAGGCGTCGCGAAAGACGGCGCGTTCTACCTGTTTACCTTGCGACTGGTGCCAGCGATTCCGTTCTTCGTGATCAACCTCGCAATGGGTCTGACGCCGATCAAGACCTTGACGTTCTACTGGGTCAGCCAGCTCGGCATGCTCGCGGGCACGCTGGTGTACGTGAACGCGGGCACGCAACTCGCGCGGATCGATTCGTTGTCCGACGTGGTTTCGCCCGCGCTGCTCGGCTCGTTCGTGCTGCTCGGCGTGTTCCCGCTGATCGCGAAGAAAGTGATCGATTGGGTGCGCGCGCGCGAGGTCTACGCCAAGTGGGAAAAGCCCAAGAGCTTCGACCGCAACCTGATCGTGATCGGCGCCGGTTCGGCCGGCCTGGTGAGCGGCTACATCGCGGCGACGATCCGAGCCAAGGTCACGATTGTCGAGAAGCACAAGATGGGCGGCGACTGCCTGAACACCGGCTGCGTGCCGTCGAAAGCTCTGATCCGCTCGGCCAAGCTGCTGTCGAACATGCAGCGCTCGCAAGAGTTCGGCATTCGGTCGGCCAAGGCCGAATACGACTTTGCCGACGTCATGGAGCGCGTGCAGCGCGTGATCGAAACCATCGAGCCGCACGACTCGGTCGAGCGCTACACCGAGCTCGGGGTCGATGTGATGCTCGGCTCGGCCCGCATCGTGTCGCCCTGGGAAGTTGAGATCACAGCTGACGACGGCAACACTCAGCGCCTGACCACGCGCGGCATCATCATCGCCACCGGCGCGCGCCCGTTCGTGCCGCCGATCGAAGGGCTCGACCAGGTCGACTACCTCACTTCCGACACGGTCTGGAAACTGCGCGAACGGCCCGCGCGCATGGTCGTGCTTGGCGGCGGGCCGATCGGCAGCGAATTGACGCAGACCTTCGCGCGGCTGGGCTGCAAGGTCACGCAGGTCGAAATGGCGCCGCGCCTGATGACGCGCGAGGACGTGGAAGTGTCCGAGATGGTCGCCAAGCGCTTCCGCGCGGAAGGCGTCGACGTGCGGCTAGAGCACAAGGCCAAGCGGGTCGAGGTGGTGGATGGCGAGAAGCGCCTGATCGTGGAATACGGCGGGCGCGACGAAGCGATTCCGTTTGATGCGTTGCTGGTGGCGGTCGGCCGCGCCGCCAATCTCAAGGGATTCGGGCTGGATGAGCTTGGCGTGCGCGCCGAAAGAACGGTCGAGGTCAACGGTTTTCTGCAGACCAACTTCCCGAACATCTACGCGGCCGGCGACGTGATCGGCCCCTATCAATTCACGCACACCGCTTCGCACGAAGCCTGGTATGCGGCGGTGAATGCGCTGGTCGATCCGTTCTGGAGCTTTCGCGCCGACTACCGCGTGATCCCGTGGGCCACCTTCATCGAACCGGAGGTCGCGCGGGTCGGGCTGAACGAGCAGGAAGCCAAAGAGAAGAAGATTGCGCACGAGGTCACCGTGTACCACCTGGAAGAGCTGGATCGCGCGATCGCGGACGGCGAGGCGCACGGCTTCGTCAAGGTGCTGACGCCACCCGGCAAGGACCGCATCCTCGGCGTCACGATCGTCGGCGAACATGCGGGCGACCTGATGGCCGAATACGTGCTTGCGATGAAGCACAAGCTCGGGTTGAACAAAATTCTGGGCACGATCCACATCTATCCGACCCTGGCCGAGGCGAACAAGTACGTGGCGGGGAACTGGAAGCGCGCGCACAAGCCGGAGAAGCTCCTGAATTGGGCCGGGCGCTTTTTCGATTGGCGGCGCGGATGATCGGAGTTTTGAATATGGAGAAAGAAGCGATGGGCCATTCAAGCCATGCCGGCGGACGCCGTAAGCTGCTGGTGGGCATCGCGCTGGCCCCGATGCTCGCGCTCTGGTCGACGAGCGCGCTCGCGGCGTTCGACCACGGCCATGCGGCATGGAGCGCCTTGCTCATGAAGCACGTCGTCGTCGCGAAAGACGATAAATCCTCAACCGTCGACTATGCGGCATTCAAGCGCGACCGGCCTGCGTTGCAAAGCTACCTCGAAAGTCTGTCGGCCGTCGGCGGTAGCGAATACAAGAGCTGGAGCAAGCCCGAGCAGCTCGCGTTTCTCATCAACGCCTACAACGCGTTCACGGTCGAGTTGATCTTGACGCGCTTTCCCGATCTGAAGTCAATCAAGGACCTGGGCAGCTTTTTGTCCAGCCCGTGGAAGAAGGAGTTTTTCCGCCTGCTCGGCAAGGAGCGCAGCCTGGACGAGGTGGAGCACCAGATGATCCGCGAACCTGGCGTGTTCAACGAGCCGCGCATCCACTTCGCGGTCAACTGCGCTTCGATCGGCTGCCCGATGCTCAAGAGCGAAGCCTTCACGCCAGACCGGCTGGAAGCGCAGCTCGCGGATGCCACCACGCGCTTTCTGTCCGACCCATCACGCAACCGCTTTCAGCCGCCAACAGGCACCTTGGCGGTGTCGAAAATCTTCGACTGGTATCACCAGGACTTCGAGCAAGGCTTTAAAGGCATCGACTCGCTGGCCATCTTTTTCGCGCGCAACGCCGAGCAGCTCGCCAACACGAAAGCCGGCCAGGAAAACGTGCGGGCCGGCCGTTACAAACTCGAATTTCTTGACTACGACTGGGCGCTGAACGATTCGCGTTAGACGGGCCAGGTCGATGCACTGGTCTCGCCGGACTCGCCGGATTGACTCGATCCGATCGCACGCCGCGCCCCAAGCGTTGGCAACGGGACCGGCGCGCTCGACGCTCTGAGGCAGGCCACGGCAATTCGCTCGCGCCGTCGCTTCGACGACCCAGATTTCGTTAAAAATATGGCCTTACCGCATGCACCATATCAATAATTTGCTACGAAACCAATAGCGAATCAGGATTGGCCACCTCCAAGGCCGCGCGAGTGGCCCAAGCGCCGCCTTGGCTGACATCGATCGGCGGCCCCGCACGATGCAAACCTTAGCAAGCCGTCGCAAGCGGCGGAACGCGCCCCTTTCACGAGTTTCGGCCGCTGGCCACCCATCACTCGCTGGAGCCAGATGAACGGGAGGTCTGTCCGCGACGTCATGGCGTCTGGCTGCCTGCGCCTCCGCTCCGCTGGCCGATGCCAATGACTGGGGTTTCCCATGGGCAAACACTATGTCTCTAGCGCTTACATTAGCCATTGGCGATGCCTCGCATTCGCCGCGGAACATCAACGATTGGAGGAGAAAACATGAGCTTTGGAGCAAGAACGACTCTCGCCGCCGCTTTTTTGGCAGCGCTACTGATCGGCGCGACGGGCAACGCGCAGGCAGTCACTTTTTCTTACACCGGGCCGCCGGTTCCGATTCCGGACGCCGGTCCGCGTGTCAGCGCGCCCATCGCGGTGACCGGCATTGCACAGCCTGTGGGCAAGGTCACGATGAGCATCGACGGCACCGCTTGCACGGCCGCCTATCCGTCGAGCACGGTGGGAATTGAACACTATCTGCAGGGCGAGCTTTTGCTTACGTTGCGGTCGCCCGGCGGCACCGAAGTGCTGGTGATCAACCGGAAATACGATACCAATTTTGGTCCTTCTGGATTCAGTAACTTCTGCCAGGTCGTGCTCGACGACGACAGCAGCGGCCCGTCGATCCAGGATGCCGTGGACGCACCGTTCACCGGCAACTGGAAGCCGAACGCACCGTTGTCGGCGTTTGCGGGGGAAGCCGCCAACGGAAACTGGACGCTGTTCGCGCAGGATGTTGTTCCTGGAGACACCGGCACGATCCGCGCGTGGTCGATCAACATCTTGCGTGGCTCCAGCACCACGCTGGGCAGCTCGCTGAACCCGTCGGTATTTGGCGCCGGCGTAACGCTTACGGCCGGCGTCACGGGCACCGCGCCGACCGGCAGCGTCGACTTCATCGACGGCGCATCGACCGTTTTGTGCGCGGCCGTGCCGCTCGCAACCGGCAGCGCCGCCTGCACGATCAGTAATTTAAGCGTCGGCGCGCACAGCGTGACCGCGCGCTACAGCGGTGACGGAAGCAATGCCGCGTCAACTTCGGCGCCGGTCAGCCAAACGGTCAACAAGGCGGCAACCAGCAGCAGCGTGAGCGCACCGGCATCGGCCACGGTCGGCCAGCCGGTCGCGGTGACCGCAACCTTGGCCGTGACCGCACCGGGCGCCGGCACGCCGACCGGAACCATCGCGGTCAGCACCAGCAGTGGAGCCGCGACCTGCACCATCACCTTGCCCGCGACTTCGTGCAGCCTGACGCCGACCGGCGCCGGCAGCCAGACGTTGACGGCGGCCTATGCTGGCGATGGAAATTTCGAAGCCAGCAGCGGCAGCACGACCATTCTTGGCGCCGGGCAGGGCCAGACCATCAGCTTCACGTCCACGCCGCCGCAAACGCCGTTGGTCGGCTCCACCTATGCGGTTGCCGCCACCGCGACGTCCGGCTTGCCGGTGAGCTTCGTGCTGGCTGCCGGATCCGCCGCGGGCGCCTGCACGATCAGCGCCAGCAGCGTGACGTTCACCGGCGCGGGCAACTGCATCGTCGCGGCTTCGCAAGCTGGCAACGCCACCTTCGCCGCGGCCCCCACTGTCACGCAAAGCGTGACGGTCCGATCGGGCGAGGTCGCGGCGGTGCCAACGTTGAACGAGTGGATGCTGATGTTGCTGGCGGGGCTGATGAGCATCTTCGCCATCGCGCGGTTGCGGCGCCGTTGATGGGAGGTTGAGGCGGCGCGGGCGAACGCTCTTCCAAACGTTCGCCCGCCGGACGGTGAACTCCGATCACTTGATCGGCTGCTGCTGGTTGCCGCGCATCCGCCAATCCGCGCTGCGACGCGGAACGCGCCCGTCGACGCAGAGTGAACCCGTTCGCGGAAGCCGGCAACAAGGCTGCTGCCCGCCCCGTCGTCACGCTCCCGCTCGGGCGCTGTCCGCCGGGGGTTCAAGCCGGATCAAAGTTCGCCTATGCGCCTCGCCGCCTTGGTCGGCGCCGAGGTCGGCCCGGCGCTTGTCTGTCGGCGCTTGGCTTGTGAAACCGCGTGGATCAAAATAGAATGCGTTTGGCCCGCCAAAAAGGGCCTTCTCGCTCGCCTCATATCGATTCGTAGCTACAGTATCCATAGCATCGACTGGGTTCGCCCCGCATTGGTCGCGATCTTCCTTTTGGAAGGAGAAATGCATGCTGCTGACATCCGAAGTGCGAGGTGTTGTGCCGATCGCGCCGACACCGTTTTTCGACGATGGCGCGATCGATACCGCATCGATCGACCGCCTCATCGACTTCTACATCGCCTCCGGCGCCACCGGCGTGACGGTGCTCGGGCAACTCGGTGAGGCGCCAAAGCTGGAGCATGGCGAGTCGGTCGCGATCGCGCGACAGGTCATCGGCCGGGCCGGCAATTTGCCCGTGGTGGTCGGCGTCTCGGCGCCCGGTTTCGCGGCGATGCGGGCGCTGACTATCGAGGTGATGGAGGCGGGCGCCGCGGGCGTGATGATCGCGCCGCCGAACAGCTTGCGCACCGACGATCAGATCGTCGGCTACTACGAACAAGCAGTGGATGCGATCGGCGCCGAGGTGCCGTTCGTGCTGCAGGACTATCCGCTGACCTTCTCGGTGCAGATGACGCCGGCCGTGATCCGGCGCATCGTGGGCGAGCTGCCATCGTGCGTGATGCTCAAGCACGAGGATTGGCCGGGGCTGGAAAAAATCTCCGCGCTTCGCGGCTTCGAGCAGGACGGCTCGATGCGGCACATCTCGATCCTGTGCGGCAACGGCGGACTGTTTCTGGACTACGAGATGGAGCGCGGCGCCGACGGCGCGAATACCGGCTATGCGTTTCCAGACATGCTCTGCGACGTGGTGCGGCTGTCAACACCCGGCCAGCGGGAAGAGGCGCACGACCTGTTCGATGCGCACCTGCCGCTGCTTCGCTACGAGCAGCAGCCGGGAGTCGGTCTGGCGGTGCGCAAGTACATCCTGATGCGGCGCGGACTGCTTTCGAGCGCGACGCAGCGCAAACCGGCGGCTCCGATGTCAGCCAAAACGCGCGGCGAAGTGGAGCATTTGCTGGGGCGGCTCGGGCGCCGCGATCGGCGCGCGTTGCTGCCCGCGCTTTGATGCGCCGTCTCTTCGCCTGATTCGCCGCGTACTCGGATCTCTCGTTCAACAACACTTTCAAGGAAACTCAAATGGACGATCTCAACGGAAAAGTGGTGCTCATCACCGGCGCATCGACCGGCATCGGCGCCGGCTGCGCCAAAGCTTTCGGAGAGCGGGGCGCCAAGGTCGGGGTGCACTACAACAGTTCAAAAGATGCGGCAAGCCAAGTCGCGGATGCGGTGAAAAAGGCGGGTGGAGAAGCGTTCGTCGTGCAGGGGGACCTGCATAGCAGTGCCGAATGCGAGAGAGTGGTCAAGGCCTGCGCCGCACGCTTCGGCAACCGGATCGACGTGCTCATCAACAACGCGGGCGCGCTGGTGCGGCGCGTGCCGATCACCGAGATCACCGACGAAGTGTTCGACGACATCGTCGACCTGAACGTGCGCTCGATGATGATGTGCACGAAGTATGCGGTGCCGTTCATGCCCGAAGGCTCGAGCATCATCAACCTGACCAGCGTCGCCGCGCGCCACGGCGGCGGGCCGGGCGCGGCGATGTATGCGGGCTCGAAGGGCTTTGTGAGCACCGCGACGAAGGGGCTGGCCAAGGAACTGGTCGGCCGCAAGATCAGGGTCAACGCGGTGTCGCCGGGTGTGGTGGTCACGCCGTTTCACGACAAGTTTTCCACCCCCGAGCAACTCGAAACGATGCGCCAGACGATTCCAATGGGCCGCTTGGGCACCGTCGACGAGTGCATCGGCGCGTTTTTGTACTTCGCTTCGGAGCAGCTGTCGGGCTATGTGACCGGGCAGATCATCGAGGTCAACGGCGGGCAGTTCATGCCTTGAGCCCGCCGCGGCCGCGAGACGCTTGAATCAGCGGTCGACAGGCGCTCACCAGGCGTTCAAGCGACGGTCTGGTAGTACAGGTTCTGCGGGTGATTGGCCTGCGCGAAAAAGAACCAGCGCTCGGCCAGCAGGCCGATGTACTGGACCACGATCGCGGCCAAAAATAGCGTGGCGGCGGTGGTCGGCGAGGCCAGGCCAGCGGCCAGCAGCAGCACAGGCACGACGAAAGCGAGCAGCAGGAAAATCCATTTGACCGACCGCACGAAGCCGGCGCTGCGACCGTGGAAAAACTCGCGCGTGTTGAACGATCCGCCCATGAACCCTTGAGATTTCTGCACGATGCGCGGGTGCTTGACGCCGATCGCGGTTTGCAGAGTCGACTTGGGTTTGAGCTGGCTGTTGCGCACCAGTGATGCGCCGCGAAACACCAGACCGGCGATCGTGAAAGCGATCGCCCCAGCCGCGAAGAAGGGCGCGACCTGGGGCGCCAGCACCGCCGCCAGTGCCGCCGCCAAGGTGCCGCCGGACGCGCAGCCGAGCAGGAGGAAGTTGATGGGAGTAAGCGCACTGGCCCATTCGCGCAGGAACTTGATGCAGGCGTAGATCATGCCGGTGCAGAGGAACAGCGCCACGCACACCACGGCGGTCGCCGCGCCGACAAAGAAGCTGTATTGCGGAGCCCACACGTGCGCCGCCGCGTACAGCAGGACGAGTCCGATGAACGCCGGAAGCGCGATGACTTCGCGCGACAACCAAGACGTGCGCCACATCGTCGCGGTGCGCCAGGCGCGCTCGGGCCGGCCCAGGTGGGCGAACGACGCGAGCAGGCCGATGATCGAAAGGCCTGCCGCGATGACCGCGCCCCAGATGAACAAGCGCTGATCCGGCATCGCGAGCCAGCCGAGCCGGCTCGCCCATTCAGCCGCGTACAGCGCCAGAAACAGCCCTTGGCCGGCGCCGGCCAACGTGGTGAAGAAGATGACGGAAAAAGCTGGATGCATGGCGATTCGATCTCAGTTGGATTGGTGCGCCTCGCGCAACATCACGAAGCGAGCTGGATCACCACGACGTCACGTCGTCCAGCGCCGGATCGCTTTGCGCGGGTTTGGGCAACTGGCCGTCTTTCTTGAGGGGGTTGTCGGCGCGCTGCAGTTGGTCCGGGTGGGTTTCCATGACGGTGCGGCGGCGTGGCAGGTAGTGATTGGCCGGCTGCGTGCCCCATTCGGGCATCAACTGATAACCGCCACGGTCCTGAATCGCAATCGACACTTCCGAATCCGGATCGTGCACGTCGCCGAACAGGCGCGCGCTGGTCGGGCAGGCCAATACGCAAGCTGGCTTGCGGTCGCGCTCAGGCAAATTCTTGTCGTGGATGCGATCAACGCAGAGGGTGCATTTGGTCATTACCTTCTGCTGCTCGTCGAGTTCGCGCACGCCGTACGGGCAGGCCCATGAGCAGTATTTGCAGCCGATGCATTTGTCGTAGTCGACGAGAACAATGCCGTCTTCCTTGCGCTTGTAGCTTGCGCCGGTGGGGCAGACTGGCACGCACGGCGGGTCTTCGCAGTGCAGGCAGCTCTTGGGGAAGTGAACGGTCTGCGTGTTCGGAAATTCGCCGACCTCGAAGGTCTGCACGCGGTTGAAAAACGTGCCGGTCGGATCCTTGCCGTAAGGCTCGAAATCGGCGAGAGTGCCGGCCGCGCCCGACGTGTTCCATTCCTTGCAACTCGTCACGCAGGCATGGCAGCCGACGCAGACGTTGAGGTCGATGACCAGGGCTAGTTGGGTCATGGAAAGCCTTTCGATGTCTCTTGTCTTATCAGGGCAGGGCAGGGCAGATCAGGAGCGATCAGTCTTGAGCACGCCTGTCATGAATGCTTGCCAGCGCCGTTTGGCGGCGCCCGCGGCGACGCCGGGGAAAGTCTTCATCGGCGCGAACTGCGGAAAGGTCTCCTTCGGCTCGTCGGCGGCCGCCGGGTAGATTCGAACGCGCACGTCATACCAGCCGGCTTGGCCGGTGACCGGATCCGAGTTCGACACCTTGCCATTGCCGTGCGGCAGTTCCTCGGAGATCAGGTGGTTCAGCAGGAAGCCGCGCTGCGACTCGTTTGCGTCGTTCGACAGTTGCCATGCGCCCTGCGCCTTGCCGATCGCGTTCCAGGTCCAAACCGTGCCGGGTTCGACCGCTTCGGAGTAACGACACAAACACCGCACCTTGCCCCATTGCGACTCGACCCACATCCAGCCACCGTCCTCGATGCCGGCGCCGCGCGCGGTCTTGGTATTGACGAACAAATAGTTGTGCGCATGGATCTGTCGCAGCCACGCATTCTGCGAATCCCACGAGTGGTACATCGCCATCGGCCGTTGGGTGACCGCGGCCAGCGGGTACTTGTGCAGGTCGCTGGCCTGCGTCTCCAGCGGCAGGCTGAAGAACGGCAGCGGGTCGAAATGGCGCTCGATGCGCTCGCGCAGGTGCTCGGGCGGCTGCCGGCCCGGCCGCTTGCCTTGCGCGGCCAGGCGGAAGCTCTGCAATTCCTCGCTCCACAGCTGAATCAGCACCGGCTCGCCAAAGCGGCGCAGCCGGGTGCGCATCGCCCACTCCATGTAGCCCTTGTTCCAGTTGCGCATGTACTGGTAGCTTTTGGGCAACTCGTAGTGGAAGACGCAGTTGTTCTTGGCGTACATCTCCCACTGGCGCGGGTTCGGCGCGCCTTGCATGAAGCGTGTGCCATCGGTGCCGCGCCAGCCCGCGAGAAAACCGATGCCGGAGCCGGGCTCGGTTTCGTAGTTGGTGATGAAGTCTGGGTAGTCGCGGTATTTGCGCTTGCCATCGGGCTTGACGAAGGCCGGAAACTTCAGGCGCGATGCCAGTTCGATCAGCACTTCCTGAAACGGCTTGCAGTCGCCAGTGACCGGCAGCACCGGCACGCGCACCGAATCCACCGGGCCGTCGAATTCGGAGATCGGGCGGTCGAGCATCGACATCACGTCGTGTCGCTCCAGATACGTCGTGTCGGGCAGCACGAGGTCGGCGAACGCCGTCATCTCGGACTGGAATGCATCGCAGACGACGAGGAACGGAATCTTGAATTCACCGTCTTCCGCCTTGTCATTGAGCATCTTGCGGGCCTCGGACGTGTTCATCGTCGAGTTCCACGCCATGTTGGCCATGAAGATCATCAA
>JBDTRV010000013.1:0-13644 GCA_039931475.1 Burkholderiales bacterium
TCCACGGATGCCCGGTCTCGAACAGCATCGTGAGCATCTTGCGCCACAGGTCGGCCGCCTGCAGCGTGCGGCAGGGCTTGATCTCGCCGCGCGCGGCTTTTTCTTCATAGGCCACGTAAGCGACCTCGAACTCGGCGCCGAACTTGTCGTGCAGGTCCGGCACGTTGTTGGGCGAGAACAAGGTCCACTCGCCTTTTTCGATCACGCGACGCATGAACAGGTCTGGAATCCAGTTCGCGGTGTTCATGTCGTGCGTGCGCCGGCGGTCGTCGCCGGTGTTCTTGCGCAACTCCAGGAACTCCTCGATGTCCAGGTGCCACGATTCGAGGTAGGTGCAGACCGCGCCCTTGCGCTTGCCGCCCTGGTTCACGGCCACCGCCGTGTCGTTCACGACCTTGAGGAATGGCACCACGCCCTGCGATTCGCCGTTGGTGCCCTTGATGTGGCTGCCCAAGGCGCGCACCCGGGTCCAGTCGTTGCCAAGACCTCCCGCGAATTTGGACAAGAGCGCGTTTTCCTTGATTGACTCGTAAATGCCGTCGAGGTGATCGGGCACGGTCGTCAGATAGCAACTCGATAGCTGCGAGCGCTGCGTGCCGCTGTTGAACAGCGTCGGCGTGCTCGACATGAAGTCGAACGAGGACAGCGCCTCGTAGAACTCGATCGCGCGCGCCTCACGGTCGATCTCGTTCAGCGCCAGCCCCATCGCCACTCGCATGAAAAATGCCTGCGGCAGCTCGATGCGGGTCTTGCGAACGTGCAGGAAGTAACGGTCGTACAAAGTCTGCAGGCCAAGGTAGTCGAACTGCAGGTCGCGTTCGGTCTGTAGCGCGGCGCCCAGGCGCGGCAGGTCGAACTGCAGCAGTTTTTCATCCAGCAATTCCGCTTCCACACCGCGCCGGATGAATTGCGGGAAATATTCGGCATAGCTTTGCGCCATTTCCGTCGGCGTGACCTCGTGCCCCAGAACCTCGCGCGCGATCGTGTGCAGGAGCAGGCGCGCCGTGACGTAGGTGTAGTCAGGATCTTTTTCGATCAACGTGCGCGCGGCCAGGATCGCGGCTTTGTAGACCTCGTCGATCGGCACGCCGTCATACAGGTTGCGCATGGTCTCGGCCAGGATCGGAGCGGCCTGCACGTCCTGGCCGAGGCCGGCGCAGGCCTGTTCGATCAGCGAACTCAGCCGCGCGGTGTCGAGCGCGACCCGCTGCCCGCCGTCCAGCACATGAAGCGCCGGTGCCAACACCGCGTCGAGCGTGCCCTGGCGAGCCCGCTCCTGCGACCGGCGCTCGCGGTACAGCACATAGGCGCGCGCGATCTCGTGGTGGCCGCCGCGCATGAGCCCGAGCTCGACCTGATCCTGCACGTCCTCGATATGAAAGGTGCCCCCGCCCGGGCGCGAACGCACCAGCGCACGCACCACGGCCTGGGTCAGGTCGTCGACGACTTCTCGCACGCTGGCCGACGCCGCGCCTTGCGCGCCATGCACGGCGAGGAACGCTTTCATCATCGCGATCGCGATCTTGTTCGGCTCGAACGGCACCACGGCGCCGTTTCTGCGAATGATCTGGTAATGCGCGAGCAGCTCTTGCGATGGCGACGGTTTTCCCTGCTGCTGTGGCCGTGCAAAGCTGCCAGAGCGCGTGGGGGAGGGTTGGGTCGAGGCGATTTCCATGGGACTCCTGCAGATTGATTATTGGGGGTCGTTTCGGTCGGCAGCGAAGTTGCGACTGGCAGCGAGGTCGCGTCGCTGAAACGCTATATATAGCGTTCCGCCACCTTAACAGACGCTACCGGTAGCGTCCAGACCAATGATCGCCGATGCCTTGGTCGGTGTCCCGCGCGTCGGCCGCCGGCACGCTCGTTGCACCTCGCCGCCCGGCCCGATGGGCCGGACTTCTCGCAACGAAGGTCAACAGGATCGCGGGATGACGGAGGATTCAGTCCGCGACCCCGCATGAACATTGGAGTCGGCGGTCGTTCTGCCGCGGCCGAAGCCGAGACCATCCGCGCGACCGGTGTTACAGATTTTTATCTATTGATCGGCCGGCACGCCGCTCAACCTGGAAAGCAGGTGCCGTCCCATGCAAGTGCACGCCCAAGGCGTTCCCAATCGAAACCAGGTCCTGGATCGAATTTGCGCGCGGGTGCCACATGCTCATGTCCGGCGACGTGCCCAATCGGATACTGGGTCGCAACCGCCTTGCATAGCCGCGCGAGCACCTCGTACTGCGCGGGCTCGAAAAGGTCGCCCTCCAACCCTTCGAGTTCGATGCCGATCGAATCATCGTTGCAGTTGTCCCGGCCCCGGTACCGTGAGGCCCCGGCATGCCAGGCCCGGTCGTCGCAGCTCACGCATTGGATCAGGGCGCCGCCGCGCCGCAGAAAAAAATGCGAGGACACCTGCACCCCGCGAAGCCGCTCTAAATACGGATGGGCACCGCAGTCAAGCGCATTGCAAAACAGTTGCAGCACTTCATCGCCGCCGTATCGGCCCGGCGGCAGGCTAATGGAATGTAGAACGATCAGGTCGACGAAAGCGCCCACAGGCCTGGCGCCGAAATTGGGCGATGGGACTCGCCGCGCCTCAAGCCACCAGCCATCCTGCCATTGCCTTGTTGTCGCCGGGGCGAACGGTTCCGTCAGGCGGTCAGGAGGATGCGTCATTCGGTTCGTCATCCTGCGGCGCCGCGATGTTCAGCCGCGCGATCCGGTAGCGGATCTGCCGCAGACTCAGGCCGAGCCGTGCAGCGGCCGCCGTGCGGTTGAAACCGCTGTCGTTGAGTGCCTTGACGAGAATGTCGCGCTCATGCTGATCGAGCCAACCTTGCAGATCGGCGGGAACCTCGCGCACCAGGGCCGCCGGCGACCCCGCCGCCGGGGTCGAAGCCTCGACGGCCAGTGCTGGAGGTCCTGACGCCGCACCCAGCAGCGCCGGACCAGACGCGGCGCCCAGGGCCGCCGCCGCCGAGTCGGCGCCATCGACGTGCAGCGCCTCGCCGTCGCTCAGCGCGAGCGAGCGATGCAGCAGGTTTTCCAGCTCCCGCACGTTGCCCGGCAATCGGGCAGTCATGATCTGCTCGCGCACGGCGGCGGAGAGCTCCGGCACGTCCATGCCGGAGTCGGCCGCGATCCGCGCCAGCAGCGCCTCGCACAGCGCCGGCAGATCGCCGCGGCGCTCGCGCAGCGGCGGGATGCGCAGCTCGATCACATTGAGCCGGTAGTACAAATCTTGCCGGAACCGGCCGGCCTTGACCTCGGCCGCCAGGTCCTTGTGCGTCGCGCTCACGATCCGCACGTCGACCGAGTCTTCGGTGGTGGAGCCGATCGGCCGCACGCTGCGTTCCTGGATCGCGCGCAGCAACTTGGCCTGCATTGCCAACGGCAAGTCGCCGATCTCGTCCAGAAACAGCGTGCCGTTTCGGGCTGCCTGGAAGTAGCCTTCGCGATCCTGCGCGGCGCCGGTGTAGGCGCCTTTCTTGGCACCGAAAAATTCCGCCTCGAGCAGGTTTTCGGGAATGGCGCCGCAGTTGACCGCAACCAGCGGCCCATCGCTGCGGTGGCTGTTGGCGTGCAGCGCGCGTGCGACCAGTTCCTTGCCGGTGCCGGACTCGCCGCGCACCAGCACCGGCGCCATGCCGCGGGCCACTCGCCCAATGCGCTGCTTGACTGCCAGCATCGCCTCGGAATCGCCGACCATTCGCGCAAGCGCGTCCTGCCCTTTCGAGCCGCTGTCCGAAGCGCCGGCCGATGCGCGATACGCCGATGCAACTGGCTTCGCGCTCGCCGGCGCCGTCGCGCTGGCCCGGATCGCCGATGCCACCACGCCCCGAAACTGCTTCAGATCGACCGGTTTGGTCAAGTAGTCGAAAGCGCCGGTCTTCAGCGCCTCCACCGCGTTTTCAGCCGAGCCGTAGGCGGTCATCACGACGCAGCGTTCCGGGCGCTGCTGGCTTTTCAGGTAGTTTAAAACCTCCAGCCCCGAACCATCCGGCAGCCGCATGTCGGTGATGACCGCGTCAAAGCGCTGGGCACGCAAGTGCTCGAGCGCCTGCGCAACGTCGGCGGCGGTCTCGACCCGGTAGCCTTCACGCAGCAGACTCAGCTCGTACAAGGTGCGCAGATCGGGCTCGTCATCAATGACGAGCACGCGCGGAATGGCAGGGGGTGCGGCGCTCATGTGGAAGAGTCCGCCGGGCTGGATGCGAGGTCGTCCTCGCTCAGTTCCGAGTCTTGCACTGGCGCCCGGAACGCAACGATGAAGGCATTGCCGCCGACGCTGCCGCGCGCCGTGGCGCGGCTTTCGCGCAGATAGCCGATGCGCGCCGAATGGCGCGCGCACAACTCGCGGCAGATGTACAGGCCGAGGCCGGTGGAACGACTCTCGGAGGAAAAGAATGGCTCGAACAAGTGTTTTTCGACCGCCGGCTCCATCGGCTGCCCATCGCTCCAGACCGACAACAGCGCAGCGCCCGCGTCCGACAGGCGAGTTGTGACCTGGATCGAATCCGGATGACGCCCAGCGTAGCGGCGCGCATTGTCCAACAGGTTCACCAAAATGCGTCTCAGGTGCTCCGGATCGAATTCGACCGCCACCTCGGGCGCCGCGAGTTTGATCGTCAGCGCGTGGCCTGCTTCTTGGTGCGTGTTCCATTCGGCGCAGCCAAGGCCCACGGCCGCATCTAGGTCGATCGCGGCGGCCGCCGGCGCGTCGAGCTGCTGCTGCACCCGCGAGATGTCGAGCACCTCCTCGGTGATCTTGGCCAGCCGGTGCGCGTTCTGCCGCACCATCGCGGCCAGCCGCTTGTGGGCTGGATCGGTGAGTTCTTCGTCCAGCAGCGCGTTGGCCTGAACGATCGCCGCCAGCGGGTTGCGGATTTCATGTGCTACCGCGGTCGACATTCGGCCCATTGCGGCCAGTTTCTCGGTTCTCAGGCGCGCTTCCATTTCGCGAAGATCATGCAGAAACAACACGCAGAGACTCTCTGCGGCGGGGGACGAATTCGAGGTAAGTCGGGTACGCACGCGCAGGCGCCGCTGCCCTTGACCGGCATGGTGCAGCAATACGTCGGTATCGCCGGCAGTGTCGCCGTCGAATGCCGAGTGCACCAGATCGAGCAGCGGCCACCAGCTTGCTTCGGTGGCAAGGCCAAAGGGTACATTGGTCGCGCCCTCGGCGCCGCCAAGCAAATGCCGCGCGGCAGGATTGGCGGCACGCACCACGCCGTCCCGGTCGACCACGGCCACGCCGTCGGAAAGCGTCTCGATCACAAGTTCGTTGACTTGCGTCTGCAAGTGCGCCGCGACCTGGCTGCGCCGGGAGCGGCTCTGCTCCCGGGCAAGGCGCGAGGCCATCTGGTTGACCAGCAACGCCACCAGAAAATAGCCGCTTCCGATCAGCGCCGCTTCCAGCATGCGCGGGCCGCTTTCGCCGGTCGTCGTGATGCTGGCCCACCAAACGCTGGACAAAAGCAACAGGGTGATCCCCGCCGCCGTACCAAGTGCGAGCCGCATCGATCCAAGCACCGACACCAGCAACAGCGGCAGTGCGAATAGCGGCGAATAATTCAGGGCGCCCGGCTGCAGCAGTTGCAGCAGCGAGTACACGGTCAGATCGACCCCAACGGTCAGCGGCCACTGTCGCCCGAACGGTTGGCCCGGGGCCTTCGGCCGCCCGATCAGCCGGAACGCGACCGTCGCCGCGAGGTATGCGGCGCACAGCGGCGGCACCACGGGGTGCAATTGCTGGCCCAACCCGTACGCGAACAGTTGCAGCAGACCGACCGCCAGCGCCATCATGACGCGACCGGTCATGAAGCCGCGCCACAGCCGCACGAACGCTTCGTCCTCCGGCGGTTTGCCCTCCGCGCCCTCCAGCAGGGTCGGATCGAACCACGAGTGCTGACCGGTGTCCGGGTCGCCCCAGGTTTCCCGGCGCATCGAGTTTCTGCCTGCCACGGTTAGTTCCGCTGCGCCTGGTTCAAATGCTCCACGCTGCAGTAGTAATTGGCCTCGGCCCGCACCGCTTCGGCTTCCGGCAGGTGCACGCCGCAGACCTCGCAGCGCACCATTTCGAGCCGAGGCGCCTGACCCTTGGCAGGGCCAGCCTTTGCCTGCCGATCGCGCGCCGACTGATCCAGCGAATCGCGGCCCGAGCGCCAGATCCAGAACACCACCAGCACCACAACCAGAATAACCAGGTATTTCACGTCGACCGTCCCAATATCACTTCGAGCACGAACCGCGAGCCGACGTAGGCCAGCAGTAACAGCCCGGCGCCCAGGTACAACACCCGCACCGCGACCGGCCCGCGCCAGCCGTAGCGCGAGCGACCGACCAGCAAACCGGCAAACGTCAGCCAGGCCAGCAGCGAGAACACGGTTTTGTGATTCCATTTCCAGGCGTGCGCCGACCCGGCCGGGCCGTACAGGTGCTCGCCGAACACCAACCCGGCCACCAGCGTCGCCGACAGCAGCACGAAACCGGCGCCGACGAAGCGAAACGTTAGCCGCTCGAGCGTGAGCAGCGGCAACCCGGCGGTCGAATCGGCGGCGCGTCGCATCTGCTTTTCGGCGCGCGTCATGAGCCCGGCGTGCACCACGGCGGCAGCGAACAGTCCGTAGGACGCGACCCCGAGCACAAGATGCAAGGGCAACCAGGGCGATGCCGATACATGCAGCGGTGCGCCCGGAAACAACAGCGCGAGCAGCACGCCGAAACCGCCGAGGCCCGCGAGCGCCCAGCGCCCTTGCAAGGTGGGAAAGAATTTGCGTTCGACCGCATACACCGCCAGCACCAGCCACGCCGTAACCGACAGCGCCGGCGCGAATCCGAAGCGCGGCGTGCCGGCAAACAGCGCCCACAGGATCGACGCGCCATGCAACAACCAGGCCGCGAACAGCAGCGCGCGAAGCGCCGGGCCGCCGGCTTTGCGCAAGCCGGCGCAAGCCGTGTACGCCAGCGCGGTTGCCACCGACAGCAACATGCCGACCGGATGGGCGCTGGCTAGAATCATGAGCGCCAGTTTAGCGTTTCACGCCTGTAGGCAGCGCCTTGGCCTCGCGCGCCAACCAATCTCCGCCGCATCCCCTGCTCCAGTTTCGCCCCCACTTTTCAAGCCCCCTCATGGCCTCCGCCCTAAGCGACAAACTCTCCCGCCTCGTCAAGGAAATGCGCGGCCAGGCCCGCATCACCGAATCCAACGTCGCCGACATGATGCGTGAGGTGCGCATGGCGCTGCTCGAAGCCGACGTGGCGCTGCCGGTGGTGCGCGACTTCGTGGCGCGGGTCAAGGAAAAAGCGCTCGGCGCGGACGTGATGGGGTCGCTCTCGCCCGGGCAGGCGCTGGTCGGCATCGTGAACCGCGAGCTGGTTGCGACCATAGGCGCCGGCGTTGTCGACATCAACCTCGCCGCGCAGCCGCCGGTGGTCGTGCTGATGGCTGGCCTGCAGGGCGCGGGCAAGACGACGACCACGGCCAAGCTGGCACGGCATCTGATTCAGAAGCGCAAGAAGAAGGTGCTCACGGTTTCCGGCGACGTCTATCGGCCGGCCGCGATTGAGCAGCTCAAGACCGTCACAGCCCAGGCCGGCGCCGAATGGTTCCCGAGCGACCCTTCACAAAAGCCGGTAGACATCGCCCGCGCCGCGCTCGACTACGCCAAGCGCCACTATTTCGATGTGCTGCTGGTCGACACCGCCGGCCGCTTGGCGATCGACGAAGTGCTGATGCGCGAGATCAAGGATCTACACGCGGTGCTGAAACCGGCCGAAACCCTGTTCGTTGTCGACGCGATGCAGGGCCAGGACGCGGTCAACACAGCCAAGGCGTTTAGTGATGCGCTGCCGTTGACGGGCATCGTACTGACCAAGACCGACGGCGACTCGCGGGGCGGCGCCGCCCTGAGCGTGCGCCACATCACCGGCGCGCCGATCAAGTTCGCGGGCGTGTCCGAGAAGATCGATGGCCTGGAAGTGTTCGACGCCGAGCGCCATGCCGGCCGCATCCTGGGCATGGGCGACATCCTCGCGTTGGTCGAGCAGGTGGCGGCCGGCGTTGACCTGCAGGCCGCGCAAAAGCTCGCGGCCAAGGTCAAGAGCGGCGAGGGGTTCGACCTGAACGACTTCCTGAGCCAGTTGCAGCAGATGAAGCAAATGGGCGGCATCGCGAGCTTCATGGACAAGCTGCCCGCGCAAATGGCCGCCAAGGCCGGCCAGGTCGACATGGACAAGGCCGAGCGCGACATCCGGCGCAAGGAAGGGATCATCCAGAGCATGACCTTGCTCGAGCGGCGCAAGCCCGATCTGATCAAGGCGACCCGCAAACGCCGCATCGCCGCCGGCTCGGGCGTTCAGGTGCAGGAAGTCAACCGCCTGCTCAACGAATTTGGCCAGATGCAGCAGATGATGAAGAAGATGAAGGGCGCCGGCATGATGAAGATGATGCAGCGGCTTTCCGGCGGCAAGAGTGGTGGCAAGGGCGGGATGCCGAAGCTGCCATTTTGAGGCGGCGCCAGCGCAATCCATGGCCCCACGGCCCACGTCCATGGGGCCGATTGCCTTGCGCGCGCGAAGCGTGAAGTCTCGGTGTCGAGTGGCGCCAGCGCGATCGCAGCCGCCATTTCCCTGAACTTTTTTGGCCGTTATCGCGCGTTAGGTAAGGAAAGTTTGCTATCTTTGCAATAGCGATTTGAGGTTCGAAGCTCGGGCGGTTTCTCGCTAGCCCAGCCCAATCGGCGCCGGTGCGTTGGTCACGATGCGCGTGAACAGTCGCTCGAATTGCGGGGTGCGCGCGCTGTTGTCGGCCAACGGATCCCGGTTCGCGGCGAATGCCGCATCCAGCGCCTTCCAGTCGTCGGCCTCAAGCGTTTTTAGCGCCGCCGGCAGCACCTCCATTTCCTCGACCCGCATGTGTTCGAGGTAGAAGTCAACGTAGCGCCGTGCCGCGGCCTCGAAGATGCTGCGCCGGCTGGGGCCCAGCAGTTCCCAGGCGAGCAGTTGATGCTGGAGTTCGCGCACCGAATGTTCACCGTTCGCATGGTCTTGGTTGAGCCGCTCGATGGTGCTCGCGACCTGTGACGCGCGCAGGGCGACCTTCGGAAACAGCAGCTTGCTTTCCTTGGGGTGGTGCATCCGTTCCGGAAACTCGTCGATATAGAACAGCATGGCTCGGACCACGTCGAAGAACCGATCCTCGTCGCCGTCCGGCCCGCGATCCAGCATCAGGACCAGGGAACGCAACATCGCCGCCAGCGCCATGTGCTCCTGTCGGATGATTTGAAGTGACAGATGATCCATGCCAGCCTTTCGGGGGTTGATCCCCCAGATTGGCTCGATGTTACGCGCGAAGCCATGATCTGGATCAATCGATTCGGGGCTTTCTGATCGCCTTGCGAACCACATGCCGCCGGGCGTCCATCGGCCCCAACCTCCGGGCGCAGTCCAAGGACGCCCCGTCGCTTGGCTTGCCGCCCGCGGCGTCAGCGATGCGAACCGAACAAAAAAGCGCGCTCATTGACGCGATCGCCGGACCCATGCGATTGCCCTGATGTTTTTTGGCCTTCGCCGTTCGCCCACGGTCAATAGTTTGCTACAAAAACAGTAGTTTCCAGGCGTCGGGGTCAGGTCCGACAACGGATGCAGCGCAATGCAGCAGCCATGGCGGGCTTGCGCGGCCCGTTGAAGGCGGGCCGCCGAGTCTGCTGGGATGAGATGAATCAGCGCGGAGGTCATCCTCGAGGCCGACAACTTCATCTACCGCCGGGATGCCGGGAGCCAGGCCGTACGCCAGCACCGTGCGCACTTCGCCTTCGCGGTTGATCCGGAAACGGGACTCATGCAGATCAAGTCTTTCGCGGGTCCCGCTGCCTATACTGGTTCTCGGTCGTCGCCGTTTTTCGAAAGGTTCACCATGACCAGTGCTATCAAGGCGTGGCATGTCGAGCATGCCAATTTCTTGCAGCTTCTCGACGTGTTCGAAGAGCAGCTTGCCGAGTTTCACGAAGCAGGCGCGCCAGACTATGACCGCATGTTGGGCATCGTCGCGTACCTGCGTGAATTCGGCGATACAAGCCACCATCAGCGCGAGGACGTCGCTTTCGAATGTCTCGTGCGGAATGACCCTGCGCTGCGCCTGCCGATCAACCGGCTGCTGCAGGAGCATCGGGTCATCACGGTCGCCGGCCACGCGCTGGCCGATCGGTTGAATGAAGTGCTGCTCGGCGAGGCCGTGGTCTCGCGCGGCACCATCGAAGCGGAGGCGGCGCTGTACCTTGCGTACTATCGACACCACATCGCGACCGAAGAGCGAAAAATCCTGCCGCTTGCCGCGCGCTTGCTCAGCGACGAGGACTGGAGCGCGGTCGCGGCCGCCGTTGCACTGGTTCCCGATCCGCTGTTCGGCGACCCGCCCAATGAAACCTATCGTGCGCTGCGCGAGTTGATGCAGGCCAGAGCTGCGGCGGCTTGAGAAAAAAGCGTCGCGCAGTGCCGCTACCGCTGGCTGTGTGCACCAATGCGATCCACCAGCACGCACCATGCGAGCTTGTGCTCGGCTCGGCTCGGCTCGGCTCGGCATAAAAACAATCCGATTCCAGCCGTCCCGTTCGATGCGCGCGGCCAGATCGAGCAGTGCAGCCGCTTCACACTACCACCGCATGCACTGACAACGAAAATTTGGCGAGAACGTATGAAGAACATCATCCTCAACGCCGATGAAACTTTGATCGAAGCGGCCCGCGCACGCGCCGCCTCGGAAAAGACCACGTTCAACGAGCAGTTCCGCCGCTGGTTGGCCGACTACGCGCAACCGCGCGGGCGGATGCAGCGCTACGAATCCGCCATGGATGGCTTGTGGGGGCAGTTGAAGGTGGGCCGCAAGCTCAGCCGGGATGAGATGAATGAGCGCTGCGCTTGTCCTTGACACCAACATCTTCATCCACCACCTCGGCTCAACCGACCCGGCCAAGCACGCTATTGCCGAACGCATCGTGCGGGAGGGCGAGACATCAGGCAACGCCTGCCACCTGCATCAGCTTTCAGGTGGTGCAGGAGAGTCTGAACGTGGTGGTGTTGCGCAAGGCCAAATTCGCTGTGTCCGTCGACGCCGCCTGCGGCTATCTGTACGCGGTGCCGGCGCCCTTGATGCAGGTGGCGGCGAGCGAGGCGCTGTACCACCGTGCGCTGGATGTTCAAGCCCGCTGGCGCTTCGGCTTTTACGATTGCCTCGTCGTCGTGGGCGCGCTGGCGGCGGGTTGCGGCACGCTGCTGAGCGAGGACATGCAGCATGGTCAACGCATTGACCATCTGACGATCATCAATCCCTTCAAGTAGACCCGGCGGCCCTGCCCGGCGACGCAAACGGTGCGTCCTCCGCGCAGATTGTCGGCATTTTTTGGCCTTACCCGCTCGTCCTGCCTCGATTGTTAGCTACTAAGCGTAGCGATTCGCGCCGAAAACCGGCGCGCCCGTCACGCGAAAGCCAGCGCCTCCGGCCGCGCCGCACTCGCCACGTGCAGCCAGGCGCGATGCAGCACCGCCGGCGCCGCCTTCTCTTCCGGAATCAGCAGCAGACCGCGATTGCGCGAAGCCGTGCCCAATTCGATATGACTGGTCGCCACAGCCGCCGGAATCGCGAGCAACAGCGGCAGCCCGACCGGGATCAGCCAGATCAGGGCGCTCGCATCGATCGCCGCAATTCCAGCGGCCAGCAGCGCGATCACCGAGGTCATCGGTGCCAGGCTGGCGGCGGCGTCACGCCACGACAGCGCGACGGCTTCGCGCGGGGGCGACTTCCATTCCAGTTTCAGGCCGGTCAGCGCGACCAGCACGAACAGCGAATGCGCCAGCATCCGAACCGGCGACTGCAGCAGCGCGAGCAGCGCTTCGAACAGCGCGCTTTTGACCAGCGCGAACGCGCCGCCGTATTGCGCTTGCTCGCCTTTGGCCAGGACCGCCGCGATGCCGAGCACCCGCGGCAGGAACAGCAGGCAGGCGGTGAGTGCCCACAAGCCCATCAACGCGGGCGGCGGTGGCGCGATCTGAATGCCCCAGCCCGCCATCAAGCCGTCGTCGACCGCCGGAGCGCCGCCGAGCCACAAGGCGGTGCCGACGGTCAGGAACGCGAGCCACAGCGGTGCCGACAGGTACGACATCGCCCCGGTCGCGAACATCGCGCGGTGCACGCGGTGCAGCCCCGGCTCGGCGATCAGCCGCGAGTTTTGCAAGTTGCCCTGGCACCAGCGCCGATCGCGTTGCAATTCCGAAATCAGATCGGGCGGTTGCTGCTCGTAGCTGCCGACCAGATCGGCCACCAGCCAGACGTGATAGCCCGCGCGTCGCATCAGCGCCGCCTCGACGAAATCGTGCGACAGGATGCCGCCGCTCATGCCGCCCTTGCCGGGAATGGGCGCCAGCGCGCAATGGCGCATGAACGGCTCGACCCGGATGATCGCGTTGTGGCCCCAGTAGTGCGACTCGCCGAGTTGCCAGAACTGCATTCCCAACGTGAACAGCCGCCCGGTCATGCGCGATGCGAACTGCTGCGCGCGTGCGTGCAAGGTGACGTGACCGATCGATTGGGTCGCGGTCTGCACGATGCCGGCGCGCGGATTCGCTTCCATCAGTTTGACCATGTCGCACAGACAATCGCCGCTCATCACGCTGTCGGCGTCCAGCACCACCATGTAGCGGTAGTCACGGCCCCAGCGGCGGCAGAAGTCGGCCACGTTGCCGGCCTTGCGATGAGTGCGGCGCTTGCGCAGGCGGTAATAAACCTCGACCTGGGTGCCGCTTTCCGAAGCCAGCGCCGCGCGCAGCGACTCCCACGCCGCGCGCTCGGCCGCGATGGTCTCGGAACGGTTGCTGTCGGACAGCACGAACACGTCGAACTGGCGTGCATGGCCGGTTTGCTCCAGCGATTCACACGTTGCACGCAGCCCGGCGAATACGGTCGCCACGTCTTCATTGCAAATCGGCATGATGACGGCGGTGCGGGCCGCCGGGTTCATCGAATGCGCACGCACCGACGCCGCCTTGAGCGCATGTTTGTCGCCAAATAGCGAAACCCAGAAACCCATCAGCGCGGTGGTGAAGCCGGTCACGAGCCAGGCCGACAGCAGCGCGAACAGGGTGAGCTGGCCGCCCCAGAGCCAAGGGTTTTCCTGCGCCGGATGCACCGATGCGAACATGCTAGTCGCCGCCGCGCTCGCGAACAAGGTAATCAGCAAGAACACCAGCCGCCGCGCCCGCGCCGCGCGCTGCCACGGCTCTTCGTCCCGCGGCTCGGCCCAAGCGTTGGCGCCACCGCCTGTGCGCCCCATGCCGGGCAGCGCCGCCAGCAGGCCGCTCGCGATGCTGTTCCAGAAGCCGCGCCACGCCAGCGGTGGCATCGAGCCGCGGTTGATCGGCGGCGCGGTGAGCGCGTTCGGATGACGCCGCGCCGTGGGCGAATCCACGAGCGCCGGTTCGCGCCGCGCGTCCATGACGATGGACTCGGAGATCATTCGGGCGCCGTGATGTTGGACCATGTTTCACTCACTGTGTCGTTGCCGTGTTGAAGAAAAGCGCGCAGCTCGACCGGCTTGGCCGGATCGGCGCGCGCGATGCGCAAGGTCATGCGCCAGGCGCCGGTGACCGGGTTGCGGT
>JBDTRV010000014.1:0-12909 GCA_039931475.1 Burkholderiales bacterium
AGAAATGCTGGGTCGCCGCGATGGCGACGCAAAAGCCGAGCGTGATCAGCAGGTCGCGCAGCTGGTGCCGCCAGTGAAATCCTTCAAGAGGACTGACTGACACGGCTGGCGCTTCGGTCTCCGACCCGCGTGCGCCTGTGCCGATGTCGTCCATCACCTGAGTCAAGCGGCGGCGAAGCCGTTCGCCTTGAACGACGGGCTGGGTGCGCTGTTCATGCCGAAAGGTCCACGACTTGATTTTCCGAGAACTTTGCGGCGTCAGCCGGCGACACCAATTGGAATGCAAAAACTGCCGTGTCTGGGGTGCCATCCGGCCTAAGCGAGCGCGGCTGAGACAGGTGACCGGTTATGGGCAGGCCAGCCAGGCGCGGCGTTGCGGAAAGCGCGAACGTACCGCCCCCCAGTTGCCGCGCAAGCACGTAAGCGCGATCGGTTTGAGATGACACGTACTCGATGCGAAATTGCATTTGCTTCCTTCGGCGCCCAGCGCTCAAATCAACCGGCGCCCGAGCCGTCCGGTTGAATGCCGGGTTGGGGAAAAGAGGTTCCGAGCGCGGCGCTGGATGCAACCCGGACGCGGCTCGCGCTGCATGGCGCCCGCCCTGCTCGGCCGTAAGTCGTGCGGCCCCGGATGTGCGAAGCGAGCAAGGCATTGTTGCTATCGGAACGATAGCTACAAACGATTTATGGACGAGCGGTGAGGCCTGTTTCCCCTCGGATTCTTGCATACCGTCTGGCTCGCTACGGATGGCGTTTGGCTCAAGCGGCCGGCCGTAGGCGAGGCCGCTTGAAAGAAGGTTAAGGCGCATCTTGGCCCGCCTGCAGCCGACCGGAGGCTGACTGTCTGCCGCCCGACGCGGCGTGCAATCCACCGGCCTTGCCAAGGCCGAACGCAGGCATATTGACGTACACGTTTTCATACGTTCCCGGCGAGGCAGCGTAAGTTTCATGCCAAATGCCGACGGAGCCGTCGGTGCCGACCGACCGGTTGAACGCCTGCCACGCCGGCAAGTGTTCAGCGTTCTTGTCCTTTGCGTAGGCCAGCAACTGTTCCATTGAACGCCAATACTGAACAAGAATGGTCGTGCGAGAGAACCACATTTCCGCGTGGATGAATCCCAACTCGGGCTGGCGATAGAGTTCTTTGACCATGCGAGGCATCGCCTGCGCGACCGGCAGCCATTTGTGAATCTTCAAAGGGCTGTTGATGCGCATGCCGATCAAGAAGACCACGAAGTCTCCTTCGAGAGTAGCAGTGAGACGTTCGGCTCGAATCATGCGAATGTGCACCCTGACGCGCTTTGATCGATGGGTGTCCGTGGCGACCTACGTCGCCCGTTCGCGCCGCTGCAGCCGCTATCTGCCATTGCCGTGCCGCAGCTTCTCGCGTTCTCGCTCGATCATGCGATCACGCAAACCGCCGCCGGCGCTGAAGCCGAACACCACCAGACCATGTATCGCCAGCCCAAGACCCCAGCCCAGCGCCGGGTAGATCGACCAGGGGAGTCGGCCGGCGCGGTGGCCGTTCATCGCGAGTAAGAACAAAAAGACGTTGACCAGCACATAGACCGTGGCGTGGATGTACCAGCCCATCTTGGCCCCGGCCCGCTTGCGGGCGAGGCGATCGATTTCGTCGGGATTGAGCGGTGTATTCATGGCAGCAGTTTCTCAAGGAAAAAGTTGGAAATGGCCCGATGCACCTCTGGCAGCGTTGCGCGGTCGAAGCCGGGCGGATCGTCGAGCAGACGTTTTTCAGCGTCGCTCAGGTCGGCCGGGAACGGCGACAGTAGCGCGCCGTGGCCCGCCAGTTTCATATCGGCGACAAGCAAGCAGCTTGCGCAGGCGCGCCGCACCGCTTCGATGTGAAAGCGCGGCGCGAGCCAGACGTCTTTCTCGGCTTCGACGAGGCCAACCGGGATGGGCGGATGCGCGAGCGACTGCATGTCGAACACGGCCGCCATCGGAACGCCAGCCACCACGGCGCGAACGCGCGGGTCGCTGTGGCCGACCCATGCCGTATCGCCTCCGAAGCGCCAGCGCAGCAGCGCCTTGGCCAGCGCGATCCTCGTGCCATCCAGCCAGTTGCCCTTGAGGTGCGTGATCAGGCCGACGCAGGTCGGAAAGTCCTAAGCGATGTGCGCTTCGCAGTGTTTTACCCACTGCGCTGGCGACCAGCGCCCGCCGGCGAAGGTCAGTGCCGTCAAACCGCCGGCCGACATGCCGTAGACGCCGACCTTGTCTTTAGCGACCAGGGGCGCGAAACGCGGGTCGGCCAGCACCGCGTCGATCGCGTGCGACACCTCGCCCGGCCGGCGCTTCCAGGTACGCGGCCCGACGTCGCTCATGTCGTGAAAGTTGTCGCCCACGTGCTCTGGCATCGCGACCACGAAGCCGGCTTCGACCAGGGTGCGCGCGAGGTCGCTTTGCGGCCAGACCGAGCCGCCCGAGCCGTGCGAGACGACGATCAGGCGTCCGTTGCCCGCCTCTGGCGCGCCCTTCTCCGCGACGTCGAGCGTGAACGGTCCGCGCTTGGTCACGACGGACGGCGTGCTGCTCGGGTAGAACAGTGTGATCGGCCCGACGCCTTCCGTGGCCGGGATCACGTCGAGTCCGACGCTGGCATTCGCCAAGCCGGTCGCAACAAGCAAAATCGAAGCAAAAAAACCTTTTACCGCGCGTCCAGTATTCATTTTGAGCTATCTAAAATGTAGCAAGGACCCGATCAGGCCGAAACCGGCTGCTTCGTGGCGCCTTTCTGCGGTGCCAGCGCAAGACGCATCAGCCGCGCCGCCCGCCCCGCGAACCCGCCGCTGAACGCCCCGTAGAGCGCGCCGCAGACCAGCGCGAACGTGGCATTGGCCGGCAACTGCGGGTGCAGCACGGTCGCAACCGCCACGCCATATTTGGCGAAGAAGATGCCCATCATCAGCGCCAGCGGCACGATGCTGCCCGGCAGGGTCAGGCGGCGATTGGCCGCGTCGTAATGCGTGCCGGCCGGAACCTCCTGCGAAAGCAGCCAGCCGACGGTGGCCGACGCGGTCGCGATCCAGGCGCCAAGCGCGAGGACCAAGCTGTGCTCGGATCCACCGAACGCGGCGATCGTGCCGTACAGCGATAACGCGACCATGCCGATCGCAATGCCCAGGACGCGGCCGAGGCGGGCGTCGCGCGAGAACATCTGGTTGATGCCAAGCCACAGCAGCCCAGCGAACAGGAAGAACACCCATTTGGGCGTGTGGGCGAGGATTTGCAGCAACATGATCGGTTCCTTCGATTCGGTGAAAACGACGGGGTACGAACTGCCCCGTTGAATGAACTGTGCGCGATCGGCTGCCGCGGCGCGAGCGGGATGCGACGAAACACGCGGATCGGGGAGCGAACGGCGGCGGATGTGGCGCGAGTCGCTGCGGTGGCGCGCGGCCAAGTTCGGCCGGTGCGCCAGTCCACCAGTCAAGTCCATCAGAACGCCAGAACGCCAGTGAGTCCGTCCGTCGGTGCGTCTGGCGCGTCCGGGGATTCCGAAATGCGTAGGTGCGTGGTGAATGCGGCGGGTGCGGCGCGCATTGCTACGATGTCCCGTGCCCCCCGCCGATCGACCGTTCGCAAGACGTACGCCATGACCGCTTCCGTTGCCCTTTCCGACACCACGTTGCTGGCGCTGTACCGAACCATGGTGCGCATCCGTGCGTTCGAAAATGCGGCCGAAGCAGCCAGCCAGGGTGGTTTGAGCGCCTACGGCAAGTCGGCCGAGGGGGCGGCCAAGGTACGCGGGCCGCTGCATTTGTCGACCGGGCAGGAGGCGGTCGCGGCCGGCGTTTGCGCCCATCTTCGGCGCTCCGACTTCCTCACTTCCACCCATCGCGGCCACGGCCATACCCTGGCCAAGGGCGCCGATCCGGCGCGCATGATGTGCGAGCTGTTCGGAAAGCAAAGCGGCTACAACGGCGGCAAGGGCGGCTCCATGCACATCGCCGATTTTTCGGTCGGCATGTTGGGCGCCAACGGCGTGGTCGCGGCCGGCTTGCCGATCGCCGTCGGTGCCGCCCATGCGCAAAAAATAAAAGGGACAAGGGAAGCGATCACCGCCTGCTTCTTCGGTGACGGCGCGATCAACCGTGGGCCGTTCCTCGAAGCGCTGAACTGGGCGCGCATCTTCGAGCTGCCGGTGCTGTTCGTCTGCGAGGACAACCGCTGGAGTGCCACCACCGCGAGCGGCCCGATGATCGCGGGCGAGGGGGCGGCGGCGCGTGCGCGGGCGCTCGACATCGCCGCGTTGCAGGTCGATGGCAACGATGTGCTGGCGGTGCATGCTGCCGCCGGCCAGTTGGTCGACGCGGTGCGCGGTGGCGCCGGGCCGCGCTTGCTGCACGCTGTCACCTATCGAATCAAGGGGCATGTCTCGGTCGACCAGGCGGCGTATCGAGACCCGGCCGAACTCGAAGCCGCGCGCCGAACCGATCCGATCCTGCGCGCCAGAGCGGAATGCCTCTTGCAGGGATTCGCGGCCGCCGACCTCGACAGAATCGACCACGAGGCCGAGTGCGAAATCGCCGACGCGCTGGCGGCGGCCGACGCCGCGCCCTGGCCCGATCCAGCCGAGGCGTTCGTCGACGTGCAGACCACCGGAGCCGGCCAATGGTTTTAAAGAATGCACCCACTGCAGTCGCGATGACCTACGCCCAGGCCGCGACCCTTGCGGTGCAGCGCGAGATGGAATCCGACGCCACGGTGCATGTGATCGGTGAGGACGTCGGCCGCGGCGGCATCTTCGGCCAGTACGCAGGGCTGCAACAAAAGTTCGGCGCGAATCGCGTGATCGATACGCCGATCAGCGAAGCCAACATCATGGGCGCCGGCGTCGGGATGGCTCTGGCCGGTCTGCGCTTGATCGTCGAAATGCGGGTGACCGACTTTGCGCTCTGCGCGATGGACGAGATCGTGAACCAGGCCGCGAAGAACCGCTTCATGTTCGGCGGGCAGGGCCGGGTGCCGCTGGTCGCGCGCTTGCCCGGCGGCATCTGGGATGCGTCGGCCGCGCAGCATTCGCAGTCGCTCGAAGCCTGGTTCGCGCACCTGCCCGGCGTGGTCGTGGTCTGCCCCGGCACGCCGCAGGACAACTACAGCCTGCTGCGCGCGGCGATAGCCAGCGGCGATCCGGTCATCTACATCGAGCACAAGACGCTTTGGGGCATGAGCGGCGAGGTCGACGAAACGCTGGAAGTTCCGCTGGGCAAGGCAGCGCTGCGGCGTTCGGGCAAAGACCTGACGATCGTGAGTTGGAGTCGGCAGGTGCAAATCTGCGCGCAAGCTTGTGAGCAACTGGCCGCGCAGGGCATCGAAGCCGAGCTGATCGACCTGCGCACCATCTGGCCGTGGGACCGGCAAGCCGTGCTCGACTCCTGCGCGAAGACCGGCCGCCTGCTGGTCGTGCACGAAGCAGTGCAGGTCGCCGGCTTCGGCGCCGAAGTCGCGGCAACGGCGGCCGAGGCGACCGGCTGCCGAATCAAGCGGCTCGGCGCGCCACGGATTCCGGTCGGCTATTCGCCGGTGCTGGAGGCGCAATCGAGGGTCGGGGTAGGCGCCATCGTTTCCGCCGCGCTTGGGCTGCTCTAAGGCTCGAATTTCTCTAAGTAGCGGCGCTTTTTACCGCCGGACGGGCGGCCGGCAGCACTGCAGCTTCTGCGTGGGTTCGCGACCCGCTGTTTCGCTTGGCGGCACGATGGGCGGCCCTCCAGCCCGTCCATTGGGCGCCGTCAGAGTTTCAGCGCCTCACGCCATTCGTCCGATCGCCCGCACCGCGATGTAGCCGCCCAAAAGCAACAGCGAAACGAAAAACACGCGCCGGAACAGCGGCTCCGGCATCGCCTTGCGGATGCGCTGGCCGATCATCAGCCCAAAGATCGCGGGCACTGTGGCGCCGGCCGACATCAAGGCCAGATCCGGGCTGAGCATCCGGTTGTCCTGCAGCGCAATGGCGAGCGCTACCGTCGAGGCGGTGAACAGCATGCCCATCGCTTGCATCAGCGCGTCGCGAGAGAGGCCGAGGCTTTGCAGGTACATAACGCCCGGCACGGCGAATGAGCCGGTCATGCCGGTCAGGACGCCGTTGATCGCGCCGGCCAGCGGCCCGGCCCAACGCTCATGCGACCGGGCAACATCGAGGCGCCAGCCGGCAAGGTTGACGAGCGAGTAGACGATCAGCACCAATCCGAGCAAGGCCGCCAGCAGCGCATGTGGCACGCGCGTCAACGCTAGCGCGCCGATCCAGACCGTCGCGGCCGCGAGCACGAGGAACAGCCAGATTCTTTTGAGCACCACCTTGCCGTGCCCGCCGACCATCGTTTGCCAGACATTGCTCACGAACGAGGGAACCAGCAGCAGGGCCATCGCGGTAGTGAGGTCGAGCAGGGCCGTCAGCAGCGCGAGGACTACGGTGGGCAGTCCAAGGCCGATCACGCCTTTGACAAGGCCGGCGACCAGAAATGCGCAAGCGACGGCGACGAGAACGAGAGGCTCCGACATCGCGCGAGGATAGCCCCGTCCGAGGCGGCCTTCTGGCCGGGCCGGCCGGCCTCGCTCGCTTACCTTCCTGGTTTTCGGCTATTCGGATGCCGCGACAGGCCGGCTTGAGTCGGCCGACAACAGCCGGTCGAGCAAACCGGAGCGCGGCCGATTTCTCGTCCCGCGCGGAGCGACGCGGCAACGGGGCGCCGACCGAGGGTCCAGCGCATTGCAGCGGTCAGGCCAAAACTCGCCGCAGCCACGCGCCGAGGTCGGCGATCTCTTCGAGGGAGACCGAATGCTCCATCGCGTAGGCATGCCATTCGAGCGGATAGCCGAGTTCGAGCAGCGCGTCGCGCGAGGCGATGGCGCGCGCGATCGGGATCACCGCATCGCGCTCGCCGTGCGCCTGAAAAATCGGCAGATCGCGATTCGCTTCGCTGCGCTCGGCCGCGGTCTTGGCCGCCAGCGGCAGATAGCCCGACAGCGCGGCGATGCCGGCCAGCCGCTCGGCATGGCGCAACCCGGTCAACAGCGCGATCGCGCAGCCTTGCGAGAAACCGGCCACGACGATGCGGTTCGCCGGCACGCCGCGCGTTTTCTCATGCGCGAGCAACTGCTCGATTGACGCCATCGACGCGCGCAAACCGGCTTCATCCTCGCGCTGCGCGATGTCGGCGCCGTAAATGTCGTACCAGGACGGCATCGGAAAGCCGCCGTTGACGGTGACCGGCATCACCGGCGCATTCGGAAAAACGAACCGCACCGGGCCGATGCCGGTGAGATCGAGTTCGTTGCAGATCGGCACGAAGTCGTTGCCGTCGGCGCCGAGGCCATGCATGAGGACGACGGAGGCGCGGGGATTCGGGCCGGTTTCGATTTCGATCGGTGGGCGGGACATGGCGGGATGAGGGTCCGAAAAAAAATGCAGGTCGAGTACGCGCAAGGATCATGCGCAGGCCGCTGGCACGGTCGTCGGCAACGACGCAGTGCCCGGCCAGGCGGGGTTTTGACGGTTGCGGGGAGGGTGGCTCGCCAGCGTCAAGCCGTTGCCTGCGCGACTGGAGCGGGTGAAGGGAATCGAACCCTCGTATGAAGCTTGGGAAGCTGCCGTTCTACCATTGAACTACACCCGCGCGGGTTCGGCGCCGATTCTAGCGCGCAGCCCCTATTTGGAAGGAGCGAGGCGGCGCGCCGACCAGCCTGCGCACCTGGCGTCATGCGAACACGTCGGACACAAAGCGCCCGTGCTCGTGCTCCATCGCGTCGGCCCAGGTGAGAGCGGCGGCTTCGTCGGCGCCGGTCGATTCGCGGTAGATGCGAATGCAGGTCTCCCGCACGGCAGGGGCCATGCGCTTGCCGTCGCCGCAGACGTAGAACTGCGCGCCGTCGCGAAACAGCCGGGTCAGCTCGGCGCGGTCCTGCCAGACCCGGTGCTGCACGAACATGACGTCGCCGTCGGGCTGGGCCGAGAACACCGGGCGCATTTCGACCACGCCCTGGCGCTCCCAGTCTTCGAACTGGTCGCGGTACAGGTAGTCGACGTCCGGGTGATCGACGCCGAAGAACAGCAGCGCCCGGCCGACCCCACGCCCGGCCGCTTTCTGCATCGCGCGCTCCTGCAAGAAACCGCGAAACGGCGCGACGCCCGTTCCGGCGCAGACCATGACGATCGGCGTGGCCGGATCGTGCGGTGGATGAAAACCGGTTTGTGACGGCCGCACCGCGACCGACACGCGCTCGCCCGGTTGCAAGCCAGCAAGATAGGTCGACGCCACGCCGCAGAACTGCCCCTGCCCCGACAGCGCGGGCGCATCCACCACCGCGATGGTCAGGCTGCACTGCGCCGGATCGGCCAGTGGCGACGATGAAATCGAATACTGGCGCGCGCGCAGGGTCGGCAGGATCGCGAGAAAGCGCGCGAATTCGAGTGCGCAGGACTGGTGCGCCTCGAGCAGGTCGAGCACGCTGAGTCTTTTGCCGAGGACTTCGGCGGCATAAGCTTCTTCGCCGGCCAGCCGCTCCACCGCCTGTCGCTCGGGTGGGCATTTCGTGGCTTGCGCCAGCTCGGCCACCTGCATCCGGGTGGCGGGTTGCGCGAGTTCGACATAGCCCGAGAGCACGTCGAACGCGGCCACCGGAAAGCCGCCGGGGATGGCGGTGGGCGCATCGGGCTGTTTGTGGACGACGATCTGTGTGTCGTTCGACAGCCCGAAGCGCCGCAGCGCGCGTTGCACCACGGCGGGCGGATTGCGCGGCAGCACGGCCAGATAATCGCCGCTCTCATAGCTCATGCCTTGCGGCAGCGCGATCTGCATATGCCGTTTCGAGCGCGCGGGAACAGCGATGCCAGCAGCGCTCACGCCTGTCGTTGCGCCTTCTTCCCCCCCTTTCATGGGCGCCGCGGAGGGGCTTAAAAGTCGCAGCGCGGCATCGTTGTCGACCAGTTCACGGTTCTCCACCACCGTCGCTTGCTCCAGTTCGGAAAGCTGCAAAGCGGTCTCGCGAGCGGCTTTGACGATCTCGACCTCGAACGCCGGTGCCGATGGGCTTTGCTCGGCCACCGCGCGTCCGGTGGCAGCGCCGACGTCGGCCCACAGGCCCTGTAGCCACTCGTCAAACGCACCAAAAAAATCGCCGCCCGCATCGGCCTCGCCTCGGCCTTTCATTCGCGTTGCACCGGCCGCTTCGAACGCGGAGTCGATCCGTTTCGGCACCAGTTGCCAGGTGCGTGCCCACTGGCGATTGCCGCAGCCGAAGACGGCGAACTTGACGCCCGCGAGGTCGCTGGCCGCGCGGCCTTCGATCCAGGACAGAAACTTCTTGGCGTTGTCCGGCGCCTGGCCTTCGTAAGACGCCGACACGACGATCACCGGCGTCTCGGGCACAAGCGCATCGACCTGTTCGTCCAACGTGCCGACGCTGGCAGCCCAGCCCTTGCCCTGCGCATCGGCCGCAATGCGCTTGGCGAACATTTCGCAGGAACCGCTGTTGCTGCCGTACAGCACCAGCAGCGGCGGTGCGTCGGCTGCCGGTTCGCTGGCCAACGGGCGTTCGGCCGAGACCAGACGCCGGGCCGGCACTTTCACGGCGGCTTTCATCGCAAAGCCACCTTCGCCACGCAGCCGCGCGCGGATCATGAGGCCGTGCGGTTTCAACGTCAGCGTCTCGGCCACTTCGAGTTTGTAGGAAGGGTCTTGCAGCACGATGTCAAAGCGCTGCAGCAGCATCGCGAGCACCAGTTGCGCCTCCTGCATCGCGAAGGCGCGGCCGATGCAGGCGCGCGCGCCATTGCCGAACGGCTTCCAGGCGTTGGGCGGCAGCTTTTCGGCGGCGTCCTGCTCGAAGCGCTCGGGCTTGAAGCTTTCCGAATCAGCGCCCCACACGGCCGGATCGCGGTGCAGCATCGGCTCCAGTACCAGCACCGTGTCCTTCGGTGTCAGCGGGTAGCGGCCGGCCAGCATCGTGTCGGCAATCGGTTTCACGCCGAACGCGGGCGCGGTCGGCCACAGGCGCAGCGACTCCATCAGGATCTGCTCGAGGTAACGCAGTTGGGCCAGATGCTCGATCCGCGGCATGTCGGTGCCCAGCACGTCGTCGACCATGGCGCGCGCCTTGAGCATCACATCGGGGTTCTGCAGCAATAGGTGGCAGGCAAAAGAGAGCAGGCCGCTGGTGGTCTCGTGCCCCGCGATCAGGAACGTCACCATCTGAAAGCGGATGTTCTCGTCCGACAGCTTTTCGCCCGTGACCGGATCGACGCCGTTGAGCATGACGTTGAGCAGGTCGTCCTTCTCGGCGCCGCGCGGGTCGGCACGGCGCTCGACGATCAGTTGCTCGGCCACGTTGGCCAGCACCTGCTGATCGGCCTCGTAGCGGCGTTTGGTCATCAGCATCAAGTTCGACAGCACGTTCGGGCGACGACCGCGCTGGCCCGCTTCATCCAGCGCATCGACCATCGCGGCGACGAACGGGTGCATCTCGTTTTGGTAGAAGCTGTTGAAGCGGTAGTCGAACGCGCACAGCGCAATCGTGTCCAGGGTCAGCCGCGTCATGTTGTCGGCCACGTCGATCACGGCCGACGGGCCCAGCCGCTCCCACTTCACGAACATCTGGTGCGCGATGTCGACCATGCGGTCGAACATGGACCGCACGCCGACCGGGCCGAACGCGGGCATCAACAGCCGGTGCGCCTTGGCCCAGTTCGGCTCGCTGTTGTAAGCGGTAAACAGGCCGTCACCCGCGAATGCGCGAATCTCGTTCAGCGGGCCGTGGATGCGCTTGTTGAAGCGGGTTTCGTCGCACAGCTCGTTGACCAGCACCTGCGAACTGGCCACGTACACGTCGCGTCCGACCAGATTCAGCTTGTACAGCGGGCCATATTCTTTGGCCAAGCGCATCATGCTTTGGATCGG
This sequence comes from Burkholderiales bacterium, assembly GCA_039931475.1. Classification (GTDB taxonomy): domain Bacteria; phylum Pseudomonadota; class Gammaproteobacteria; order Burkholderiales; family Burkholderiaceae_C; genus JBBPYC01. The sequence continues at coordinate 10,917 of JBDTRV010000014.1, forward strand.
CATGGCCGAGTCGAGCTCGGTCAGGTTGCCGACGATGGGTTTGAGCGGCGGCTGCGGCACGCGATCGATTTTGGATTCTGTGTTGTTCATCGGCGGCTTTCGATCCAAAGAGAAGGAGGTGATGCGTGATTGTCGAAATTTCGGTGCGCGGTCACTGTCGGGTTGCCGACACAACCGAACGATGGGCGGCTCACGCTAGATGATGCCTGCCGAATTCCGCGATCCGCGTGACTTTGAAGCGATGGTCGGCGCCGGCGCCTGGTTTCGCGCGCTGGCGCCGGCATTTCAAGGGCGGCTGCTCGACGCAGCGGCGGTGCGCCAGTTGGAGGACGGTGAATCCCTGTTCGCCAAAGGCGACCGCCCCGACGGCGTTTATTGCGTGGTGGCGGGCGGGCTACGGATGACCACCGTTTCGCAGGCCGGCCGGCTGGCAATGCTAGCCATTGCCGAGCCGCCGCAGTGGTTTGGCGAGATTGCGCTGTTTGATGGCGAGCCACGCTCGCACGACGCCTGGGCCACCGGGCCGACCACCGTGCTGCACGTGCGCCAGCAACCGCTCATGGCGTTGCTCGATGAATCGCCTCGCCACTGGCACTCGCTCGGGCTTCTGCTCACCCACAAGCTGCGCTCGGCCTTCACCGCGATCGAAGAAGTGGCGTTGCTTTCGGCCGAACAGCGGCTCGCGCGCCGGCTGGTGGCGCTGGCCGACGGTTGGGGCCAGTCGCCCGGGCGCAGCAAGCGCGAAATCCGGGTGCCTCAGGAGCAACTCGGCCAGATGCTTGCGCTGTCGCGGCAGACGGTGAACCAGTTGCTGCAGCAGCTGGCATCAAGCGGCGCGATTCGGCTGGTGCGCGGCGCGATCGAGATCGTCGACCTCGATGCGCTGCGCCGGCTTTCGGCGGGCTGACGCAGGGCGAATGGGAGCCAAAGAAGATAAAATCTGGTCGATTCAACCAATTTTTCCTTGAATGCCATGTCCGTCGTTGCCACTGTCGGCCTGTTCGACGCCAAAACCCACCTGAGCGAATACGTCGCGCGCGCCGAGGCGGGCGAGGAAGTCGTGATCATGCGGCACAACAAGCCGGTGGCCAAGCTGGTGCCGCTCTCCACGCCAACGACCAGGGCCGAGCCGGCAGTGGAGCCGCCGCCCTTCAGGCAGCGGACGTTCGACATGGGGCTGCCGCTGGTCGATCTGACGCACGCTGGTCGCTTGGCGGCCGATCTGGAAGACGAGGAGATCATCGCGAAGATGCGGAGGGGCGCGTGAGGTTTCCCGACACGAACGTGTTGATCTACACCGTGAACGCGGCCGATCCTCATCACGGTGATTCATGCGCCTGGATGCGCGAGTGTCTCGCGGACGCGCGTGGCATCGGCATGGCCTGGATCGTGCTGGTCGGGTTCTTGCGTTTGACGACGCATCCGCGCATCCTGCCTTCGCCGCTTCCCATCGAAACCGCACTTTCCGTGGTGGATGAGTGGCTCTGCCATCCGCATGTGCGAATCGTCCACCCGGGCGAACGCCACGCCGGCATCTTCGGCCGAATTTTGTTGTCGCTCGGCACAGCCGGGAATCTGACCAACGACGCGCACCTGGCCGCTTTAGCCATCGAACACAATGCGGAAGTCGGCACTTTCGACCGCGATTTCAAACGCTTCTTGGGCGTTCGCTGTCAACTGCTTGGCCCAACCGCGTGATCCAAGAACTACGTATGAATCCCGATCAACCCATCTTCACCGTCGCCGACATTCGCAAGTCGTTCCTCGACTTCTTCGCATCCAAGGGCCACACGGTCGTGCCGTCAAGCTCGCTCGTGCCCGGCAACGACCCGACGTTGATGTTCACCAACTCGGGCATGGTCCAGTTCAAGGACGTGTTCCTCGGGCAGGACAAGCGCCCCTACGTGCGTGCCGCGTCGGTGCAAGCGTGCCTCAGAGCCGGCGGCAAGCACAACGACCTGGAAAACGTCGGCTACACCGCGCGCCATCACAC
>JBDTRV010000015.1:0-12615 GCA_039931475.1 Burkholderiales bacterium
CCGAGGGCGACGAGCTCACGGCCGCGCCGCACCGCGCACACTGGCAGCCGGTGGAATACAACGCGCTGCATGGCGGCATGCAGCGCTGGTTCGAGCCGATCGAGCCGCGCATCACTGCTGCCGAGGTCTGGCACGAATTGCTTTGTTCGCTGGCCGCGGTCTGCAGCCAGCTCAAGGGCGCGCGGCCGTGGTTCATCGAGGCGCACCAGTTCCGCATCGACACCGAAGGCGGCATCGGCCGGCCGACGCCGGAGGGTGCTCATCGCGATGGGGTCGACTTCGTTGCGGTGCTGCTGGTGGCGCGCGACGGCATCAAGGGCGGCGAGACGCGCGTGTTCGAAGCCCACGGGCCGGCCGGCCAACGCTTTACCTTGATGGAGCCGTGGACCTTGCTGCTGCTCGACGACGAGCGTGTGATTCATGAAACCACGCCGATCCAGCCCATGGCCGAAGGCGGCTGGCGCGACACGCTGGTGCTCACGTTTCGCGCGGGCGGGTTCCAGGGGGATTGAGGCGCCGGCCACTCGCTCGCCGCCGAGAGCCGCTGGCGCTGTCACCGTTAAATCCCTCTCGACGCTCGCCAAGAAAGCCTTTTCCGGTCAACCCGATTGTCAGCGGCAGTGCGGCGCGCTATTCTGATGCCATCACCTCGTAGCCGACATTCGGCCTATCGAGCCACCCGTACACGTTTGCAGCGAGGAAAATCATGTTCAAACACATCGTGGTGCCAGTCGACGGATCGGACACCGCCCTACTCGCCGTCGACAAGGCGGCCGCTCTGGCAAAGGCATTCGGCTCGGAGTTGACGTTGGTCAGCGTGGTCGACAACTATCCGTTCACCGGCCTGGGGGGCGACTACGTGTTCGGTCAGGCCGAGTACCTGAACGCGGCAAAAGCGAACGCGAACGCGGCCCTCGAGCGGGCGCAGGCCGCGCTGGCGGCACAGGGCGCCAAGGCGTCCGGCAGCGTGGTCGAGGACCATGTGATTCACGACGGCATCCTGAGCACCGTGGAGGCGGTCGGCGCCGACCTGATCGTGATGGGTTCGCACGGCCGTCATGGCCTCGAGAAGCTGCTGCTGGGCAGCGTCACCTTGCGCGTGCTCGGGCGCGCCAAGGTGCCGGTGTTGGTGGTACGCACGCATGGGGACAAGTCGGAAAAAAACCAGACCTGAACGCGCGGCCGCGCGGGAAAATCTCGGCTGCTGCGCCGAGCATCACGCCGTTGGCACGGCGGGGACGTTCTCGATACCAAGTGGCCACGGGCCCATCGGCCGCGATGCCGCGCTCAGATCATTGCGCCGTTGATCGAAATGACCTGCCCGCTGATGTAGCCGGCCTTGTTGGACACGAGAAAGCCCACCAGATCGGCCACCTCTTCGGGTTTCCCAGCGCGCTTCATCGGCACCATTTGCGCGATGGTTGCCGCATCGAACACGCCGCTCGTCATTTGCGACTCCACGATGCCCGGCGCCACGACGTTCACCGTCACGCCGCGGCTTGCGAGTTCGAGCGCGAGCGACTTGCTCGCGCCGTGCAAGGCGGCTTTCGCCGCCGCATAGTTGGCCTGCCCGCGATTGCCGGTGATCGCCGCTACCGACGACACGCTCACGATCCGCCCCCAGCGCGTGCGCAGCATCGGCAAGGTGAGCGGCTGCGTGACGTTGAAGAAACCGTGCAGCGAAACGTCGATCACCTTGTGCCATTGCGCCGAGGTCATGCCCGGAAAAACAGCGTCGTCGTGCACGCCGGCGTTGTTGACCAGCACCTGGATCGGCCCGAGTTCGAGCAGCGCTTCGATGGCGGCCTGGCTGGCGGCGGCATCGGTCACGTCGAACACCACGGCACTGGCGCTGCCGCCGGCCGTGCGGATCGAATGGGCCAAACTTTCAGCAACGGCGCGGTTGCTGTTGGCATGGACGTTCACGTGCAGTCCGTCTTGCGCGAGCTGCCGACAGATCGCGCCGCCGATCGCGCCGCTGCCGCCGGTGACGAGCGCCCTGACGGTTTTCGTCGATGTTGTCATCGCGCCAGTTTACAAAGTCGGCGGTATGCGAAAGCGCGCCCCGTGGTCGCTGCGCGGTCAGCGGCGCCGCGTCTGGCCCGGTTGCCTTGGGAGGTCCGGTTGATCCGGCTGGTCGGGTTGATCCGGTTGGCCTTGCATCAAGCGTTTGCGGGTCGCGCGCCGAGCCGCCACAGCGATGTAACTTCACTGGATCGCGCCGCATGAAGCGGATCGGTTGCGTCCGCCGCCTTCGGATGGCGTGGCTTCACGTCGCCCTTGCCGAGCACCATGAGACCCGCTGCCTCGATCCATCCCAGCAGTTCATCGCGGCTGCGCAGGCCCAGGTGTTCGGCCAAATCGGACAGAATCAGCCAGCCCTCGCCTTGCGGCTCCAGATGCGCGGCGAGACCGCTCAAGAAACCGCGCAGCATGCGGCTTTGTTCGTCGTGGATCGCGGCATCGAGCCTCGACGCCGGCCGCGCCGGCAACCACGGTGGGTTGCAGACGATGAGCGGCGCCCGGCCTTCGGGGAACAGGTCGATTCGTTCGATCACCACGCGATCCGCGAGGCCGAGCCGCTCGATGTTCTCGCGCGCACAGGAGGCGGCGCGCGGATCGGTTTCGGTAGCAACGATGCGCTGCACGCCGCGGCGCGTCAGCACCGCCGCGATCACGCCGGTGCCGGTGCCGATGTCGAACGCGAGGTCGCCGCTTGGCAACGGTGTGGCCGCGATCAGATCCAGATACTCGCCACGCACTGGCGAAAACACGCCGTAGTGCGGGTGAATCCGGTTGCGCGGCGGCGCGCCCAGGGCGGCGATTTCGACGCCCTTGCTGCGCCACTCGTGCGCACCGACGATGCCGAGCAACTCGCGCAGCGGTACGAGCCGCGGCTCACCGCCCGGCGCCACTGCATCGTCGCCCCAGGCTTCTCGGCAAGCTTCACGCCAATCGGGTGCGCGAGGCAGCGGGATCGAGCCGTCGGCATCGACCGGAATCAGCAACATCGAAAGGGTGCGGGCGCGTTGCGACTGCGCCTGCCGGTGCAGGTGAAATGCCTCGGCGATCGAGGTCGGCTGCGGATGCTTCGGCTTGCGTTTGACCTTGGCCGGCCGGTCCACGCGCCGCGCGAGCGCTGCCAGCAACTGGCGCGCGTTCTGGAAGTCGCCGCGCCAGAGCAGACCGGTGCCTTCGCTGGCGAGACGAAAAGCGGAATCGGCGGAAAGATCGTCGCGCGCGATCACGACCCGTTTGGGAACCGCCGCGCCGCTTTCCGGTTGCCACAGCGCCGAGCGCTCGGCGCCCTCCTCGCTCCAGCGGATCACCGTGACGCTGGAGCTTTCGCTTGCCTGCCCCTGGTCGCCGACTTCGGCGCCCGCCCCTCGAGGGGGCGAGCCACCGTCTTCGGAGCGGCCGAGCGACGGTGGCTCAGGCAATGCCACGCTTGAGCCGAATCTCTTCGAGCTTGACCCCGCCCACGACCGCGGTGCGCGCGGTATTCAGCTCACGCTTGAAGCCGGCCAGTTCATAAAAGCGCAGCGCACGTTCATTGGCAAGCGGCACCCAGGCCGTCACCCCGGTACAGCCTTCCTCCTCCAACCCTTCGCGAGCCGCGTCCCACAGCGCCACACCTACTCCTTTGCCCCAGTGCGACTCCCGCACGTAGAGCGCCCAGATTTCGCCGGTGGTCGCTTTCGACTTCGGATCGCGCGAGCGGTCGTAGCCAACGAAGCCCACGGTGATGCCTTCGTCGACCGCGACCTGCACCTGCGGGTCCATGTATTCGATCGCATCGCGCCAATGTCTGGTTCGCTTGTCGAGCGGAACCGCTTCAAGCTGCTCCTCGGGCACCAGACCCTGATAGGCCGCGTGCGCGGCGCTTTCGTGGATGGCGGCGACGGTTTTTGCGTCGTGAATGGTGGCGAGGCGGACTTCGATTTCAGGCATATGTTGGTTCCGGCGAGCGGGCGCCGGTTTGCGTTGCGGGTTCGAAGGATTGTCGCCGCACCCAAAAGCCAGCGCCTCGGGCTCATGGGCGCGACCGCGCAGGTCGTGATCAACCCGAGCCTGTACAAAAGCAGGGCGAGCGATCCAGCCAAGAACCTGGCGCCCGACACCATGGTGCAGAACGAGAACAACCTGATGGTGGTGACGCCGTCCTCGCCCGTCAACAACCTCAACGAGTTGATCGCCTATGCCAAGGCGAATCCGAAAGCGGTCACCTTCGCCCCGCCCGGCGCCGGCTCGCCCGCGCATCTGGCCGGCGAGCTGATGCGTCAGGCTACTCCGCATAATTCGCGTCGCTACTCTTTTTTTCGTAGCAGGAAAGCGCCATCCGACCAGCGCCAGATGGTCTTTTTGATCACATTTTTTGCCGGTCGGCCGAGCCCGCCGAGTTGCGGCATCATTGCGATGCTTCATTCCCTTGTACAACCCAACGAACGGAGATTCACATGGCTCACGAACAACGCAGCGAAAAGATGACGAAGAAGCCCAAGAAGGACACTTCGCCGCCCAAGACGCCCGCCGCCGGCGAGAGCGTCCGGCCGACACCGGGCGTGACCTCGGTCATTCCGCGTGGCAAGGAGAAGGACAAGAACAAGCGCTAGCGCCAATAGCGTCAGCCAGTGCGCCATGGATGACCGCACTGCACGCACCACGCGGCCGCCGGCCGTTCGACAACCGGATTCGCAGGAGTTTTTTGCATGACCACCTTCCTGAACTGGGAGCAGGACGGCGCCGTCGTCACGCTCACGATGAACCAGCCCGAGACGCGCAATGCATTGACCGGCAACAGCGCGGTCGATGAATTCGAGGCTGCCTGTAAACGGATCAAAAGCGACCGCACCATCCGCGCCGTGATCGTGACCGGCGCCGGCCCGGTGTTTTCATCCGGCGGCAACCTAAAGGACATGCTGCGCTTCGTCGACGGCGATCCGGACCCGGTCGAGATCCGCGAGGAATATCGAACCGGCATCCAGCGCCTGCCGCTCGCGCTGTACAACCTCGACGTGCCGACGATCGCGGCCGTCAACGGGCCGGCCGTCGGCGCCGGGTTCGACCTGACCTGCATGTGCGACCTGCGCATCGCTTCGGAAAAAGCCACGTTTGCCGAGAGCTTCGTCAAGGTCGGCCTGATCCCAGGTGACGGTGGCGCCTGGTTGCTGCCGAGAGTCGTCGGCGCGGCCAAAGCCGCCGAAATGGCGCTGACCGGCGATGCGATCGACGCGGCCGAGGCGCTGGCCTGCGGACTGGTGTCGAAAGTGGTGCCGCCGGACGATCTGCTGAAGGAAGCCAACGTCCTGGCCGCCCGCATCGTGGTCAACCCAGGCTTCGCGCTGCGCCTGACCAAACGGCTGCTGCGCGAAGGCGCAAAGATGGATTTGCCCGAGCTGCTCGAACTGTCGGCCGCCTACCAGGCGCTGGCGCACAAGACGCCGCAGCACAAGGAAGCGGTTCGCGCCTTCGTCGAAAAGCGCAAGCCGCGGTTCGCGGACTAGGGCGGCCTGCCCGCCGCCGGGTGGCGCGCTGATCGGCGGCCTCGCTGACCATTTGGCAGTGCTTTCGATTGAGCCGCCGGGCGACTCAATCCTTTTTTTAGTCTGAAACGCCCATTCCCGCACGTCCCACCTACGTTTTTAGCTATTAATATAGTAGCAGTATCGTGTCGCCCGGCCACGGGATGGCAAATGGCCGCGCTTTGCATGAACCTCGGCCATGCGTACCGGCATGCCATACTGCCCCGAGCGCGCCCGGTACTTGACCTCCCCAATTGCCTCGCAAGCGCGTTAACGCGAGGCAATCGATGAAAATCCGGGTCGGTTTCGAGATGGTATACCGGTGTCCCCAGCCGACGCCGATGATCCTGTCGCTCAACGTGCATCACAGCCGCGCGCCGGATCTGCTGCGACCCGACCTGTTGACCACCGATCCGTCGGTGCCGGTCAGCGCCTACCGCGATCTATTCGGCAACTGGTGCACGCGGCTGGTCGCGCCGGCCGGTCGCTTCACGATCGCAAGTGACGGGCTCGTCAGCGACTCGGGCCAGGGCGACGAGCTGGCACCCCATGCGCGCCAGATGCCGGTCGAAGAACTGCCCGAAGAGACGCTGGTCTACCTGCTTGGCAGCCGCTATTGCGAAACTGACCAACTGTCCGACATCGCCTGGCTGCGCTTTGGCAACGGCCCGACCGGCTGGGCCCGGGTGCAGGCGGTATGCGACTTCGTGAACCGGCACATCGAGTTCGGCTACCACCACGCGCGTCGCACCCGCACCGCGTGGGAAGCGTACAACGAAGGTCAGGGCGTGTGCCGCGACTATGCGCATCTGGCGATCGCGTTCTGCCGCTGCCTGAACATTCCGGCGCGCTACTGCAACGGCTATCTGGGTGACATCGGCATGCAGCCGCCGTTCGGGCCGATGGACTTCGCGGCCTGGGTCGAGGTGTTTCTGGACGGCCGCTGGTACACGGTCGATCCGCGCAACCACCAGCACATGCCGCGCATCGGCCGCGTGCTGATCGCGCGTGGGCGCGATGCTTGCGACGTGGCGCTGGCCAGCACCTTCGGCCCGAACGAGCTCGAAAGCTTCAAGGTCTGGACCGACGAGGTGACCGGCTGAACCGGCGCACCAGACGACTCCGATCGCCGCCTTCCCGCCTTTAGTCTGCAGCCATGACCGCCGCGAGCGACTCGATTAGCTCGTTGCGCAACCGCTGCCACGGCGCCCCGCCCGCCAGCACGAAGCGCTGGTTGACTTCGAGTTCGATGCCGGCATAAGCCTCACCGCCATGGCGCCTTCGCATGAGCGACGCAAGCCCGTCGCCACGGCCCTGATACGGGTAGTTGCGGCGCAGCCTCAAGCCCGGCGCGCGCCGCGCGAGTTCCACCATCCAGCGCCGGCACAGATCGACCTCGCTCGCGCGGCGCGGGTCGTACAGCCAACCCACGTCGGCCTGCCGCACTTTACCGTTCAGCTCCGGGGTGAAACTGTGCGACGCAACGTGAACGATCGACTCACCCGCCGCGATGCGCCGCTCGAACTCGCCTTCGACCGCGCCGCGATGCGGCCGGTAGTGCCGCGCCACGATTTCCTCGCGATGCTTGCGCGGCAGATGCCGGGTCGCTTCCGAATGGAGCTGGCGGTGGCCGATCGAGCGGTTCAGGTCGACCAACAGCCGGGTCGTGGTCGCGGCGAACAGCGGTGCCTGGAGCGCGGCGGCCATCTCGCGTGCCAGTTCCAGCGCGCCCGGATCCCAGCCGCGATGGCTGTCCAGCAGCGCTTCATGGCCCGCGAAGAGATGCGCATGGTACGGTGGCACCTCGCGTCCGCCGTGCTCGCAGGTCACGATCAGGCTGCGCTTCAAGCTCGCATCCGTTGTCCGCACGCGCCCATCAGCATCGATGCGCGGCGAGCATGCCGGCAACGTACTCGCCGATCGCAAGCGAGCTGGTCAGCCCCGGCGACTCTATGCCGAACAGGTTGACCAGCCCTTGCACGCCATGCTCAGCGGGACCCTGGATCAGGAAGTCACTCGCCGGCTCGTGCGGCCCGTTGATCTTGGGCCTCATACCCGCGTAGCCGGGCAGGAGCGCACGGTCCGCAAGCGCCGGCCAATACTTGCGCACTTCGGCATAGAACGCATCGCCGCGCGCCGGGTCAACCACGAGGTCGTCGGGCGAATCGACCCACTCGACGTCGGGACCGAACTTGGCCTGCCCGCCCAGGTCGATCGTCAGGTGCACGCCCAGACCAGCGGCTTCGGGCACCGGGTAGATCAGGTGGCTGAAAGGCGAGCGGCCCGCCAGGGTGAAGTAGTTGCCTTTGCAAAAGCGCGCGGGCGGAACGTGCGCCGGATCGAGTCCGTCTATTCGCGCCGCGACCGATGGCGCGGCAAGACCTGCGCTGTTGATCAGCGTTTGCGCGAGCAATCGGGTGCCATCCTCGGCCGTCAGGAGAAATCCTTCGTTTCGGCACTGGACCGCGGCCAGCTTTGAATTGAGCACCACCAGCCCACCCACGTTTTCCAGATCGCCCTGCAAGCTCAACATCAACGCATGGCTGTCGACGATGCCGGTGCTGGGCGACAGCACGGCGGCGGAGCATTCGAGGGCCGGCTCGAGCGCTCTCGCCTCCTCGCGCGTGAGAAGGCGCAAGTCGTCGACCCCGTTGGCGGCAGCCTTCAGGGCGATGCCCCGCAGTTGCGCGACCTGCGCATCGTTGGTCGCGACGATCAGCTTGCCGCAGCGCCGGTGCGGGATGCCACGCTCGGCGCAATAGTCGTAGAGCCTTTGCTTGCCTTCGACGCAAAGCCGCGCCTTGAGCGATCCAACGGGGTAGTAGATGCCCGCGTGAATCACTTCGCTGTTGCGCGAACTGGTCTCGGTGCCGATGCCGTCGGCCGCTTCGAGCACCAACACTTCGCGGCCGGAAAGCGCCAACGCGCGCGCCACTGCCAACCCGACCACGCCGGCGCCCACCACCACGCATTCGACGCGGTCGACGCTGTCGATCGCATCGGCGGCGTGGCCTTCCCAAGCCATCAAAGCGCCCTGGGATCGACCGTCAGCAACCACTCGACCATTGAACGCAGATCGGCCGTCAGGCGCTCGAAGCCGTCGTGCATCTCAAGCGTCTGCTCATTCATGTAGAGCTTGCGGTTGACCTCGACCTGAATGCTGTGCCGGTTTTGCGCCGGGTTGCCGTAGCGCCGCACCAGCTCGACGCCCTTGTATGGATGGTTGTACGAAACGTTCCAGCCGCGCCCGCGCAGATGTTCGCAAAGGCCTTGCGCCAACGCGGGGCTCGACGTGGCGCCGTCCAGGTTGCCGATCACGAAGTCGGCATGCGCGAGGCCGGGAAAATCCGTTGCGTGGCTCGATGCGATCGACGGCATCGAATGGCAGTCGATGTGGATGCTGTAACCATGCCGTTCGTGCGCTTCTCGAATCGCCTGCGCGACCGCCGCGTGATAGGGCTTCCACCCTCGCTCGATCCGCTGCTCGACTTCCGCCGCCGACAACTTGCGGTCATAGATGTCGATGCCCTCGTCGGTGCAGCGCCAGATCAGCCCCTTGCCGAGCCGCACCTTCGACATGATGCCCGGATCGGAAGACACCGCGCCCGGCCACGGCGCATCGATCAGATTGACGTCGACCTCCTCGACGCCGCGGTTCACGTCGAGATAGCTGCGCGGAAAAAGCGCTTCGATCCAGGCGACGCCGAGCGCCGGCGCAAAGTCGTACAGCTTTTCAACGTGCGTGTCCTCGGCCCGGCGCAGCATCGCCAGATCACACGCAAAACGGAAATCGGGAGGGTATTGGGTGCCGCTGTGTGGCGAGTCGAGGACCAGCGGGGTCGAACCGGGCAAGTGGCTTACAAACTGCATCGGGACATTTTGGCGCAACGACTTTCGGCTTTCGCGTATCGGCCAAGTCTTACATGGCGGCGGGCGGGCCGCCGACGCGCGGAAAGGGGATCGTCCATGGGCCGAAGCTGGCAATCCGTTTAAGTTGGACTTTGGCCTGCGAAGGCCCTTGGTCAGCGATATTGCTGGCGGTTTGTTTTCGGAGCACCCCTATGCTGCATTACGCCATCGTGTTTTTTGTGATCGCACTGGTCGCCGCCTTGTTCGGCTTTACCGGCATCGCGGCCGGCGCCGCCAGCATCGCGCAGATTATTTTCGTCATCTTCCTGATACTGGCCATTGGCACCTTTCTCATCAATATGTTCAGGGGCCGCGGCTGAAGTAGGTATGCTTGACGCCAACCCACCCGATCCATCTGAAAGGCACTGAGCCATGACCATGAGCAATAACAGCAACACGCCAAGAGGCGCGGACTCCAGCCCCGAGTCGGTCGACGCGCTGAAACGCGTCGGCGAAGACCTGAAGGCCAAGGCCGCGAGCAGTGCCCGCGAAGTGCGCGCGGTCGCCGAGCGCGACGCCGCTCGCTTTGCCGAAATCGCGCGCGAATGGTGGCAGAACAATGCTCAGAGCGCCTCCGAGGCGGCGCAGGCCGCCAAGGCGGAAACCGCGGCATGGCAACGCCGCACCGAAAGCTACGTACGGGACGAACCGATCAAGGCAGTGGCGATTGCAGCCGCGGTCGGCGCGCTGGTGGCGGCGCTGTGGGTCGGCAAGCGGCGAGACTAACGGCGTGACCAAGGCGCTCTGACCCGCATGGAACCAAAAAAACCTTCCGAAGCCGACGGGAAGCAACGGGTGACGCGCAACATCCGTTCCGAGGAAACCGAAGCGTCGCCCGGGGCGCCGCTGCCGGACGATAAAGCAGACCCCGATCTGCGCACTCAGACCGAGCGCGATCAATCGTCGGACGCTGCCGGCGACGAACCACGTGAAGTGATGCACCAGGCCAAGCGCGACCTGGACGGTGGCCTGGTCGATACCGATTTGCGCGGAACGCCCGGAGCGGATGCCGAGCGGCAGCGCGAACTGCTGGAGCGCGAGAAAAAGCGCGGCGAGGCGCAGGAAAAACCCAAACGACCCCCCTGACGAGGCGTGGCTATGCGGCGGCCGGCGCCTCCCCGGCTTGCATCGCTCCTTTTTGCCAGCGCTGAGCCCTTCACTTCAATCCCCACCGCCGAATGTGCGCAGTGCCCACCGTTTTGCCCGGAAAAACCCAATGACCCTTGAACCGTTCAACAAGTTTGCCGCGACCCTCGTCGCGGCAGCCGCCATGGCGCTGTCCCTAGCCGGCTGCGACAACGCGGGAGACTCCCGCAGCGCTGGCCAGAAGCTGGACGCGGCGGTCGCGAAAACCGAAAAAGCTGCCGCGGGTCTCAAGTCCGAAGCGAAAACAGCGGGCGAGGAGATCAAGCATGGGGCGTCCAACCTCGTGGAAAAGGTCGACCGGTTGACCATCGACGCCAGGATCACCGCGAGCGTGAAAACCCGGCTCGCCGAGGAAGAGACGCTAAACGCGCTGAAGATCGAGGTCGACACCGCTGCCGGCCGAGTCTTGCTTAATGGCTCCGCGCCAACCGAAGCAGCCAAGCAACTCGCCAGCACGATCGCCAAGTCGGTCGACGGCGTGGTCGCTGTCGACAATCAGATCGCCGTCGTCGCCACGAAAAGCTGACGGAGTCGAAAATCCCCTTACGAGTTAAGCCCAGCCTGCTCAACGCAGCGGAGCGCCCGATGGCGTGATGACCTCATGGTCGCCCAGCCCCACTGGCTTGGCCGCCGCGATCGATGCGGCAATGGCCAATGACCGGACGATCCCGCTGTCCGGCGCATTCCAGACTTCGGCGCGTTGCGGCTCAAGCTTCAGCAGCACCAGATCGGGATCGTCCTCACCGCCCGGAAACCACGGCCGCGCCATCGCGCTCCAAAGCTCATGTTTGCGCTGCTGGTCTTCGACCAGATGGGCCCGGGCTTCGATCGAGACGTAGGTGGAGTTGCCGGCATCGCTAAACGCCAGGTTGACCGCGCGCGGCTGCACACCGAAATCGTGAGCGAGGGTCTTGCGTGATGTAAACATCCAGATCGCGCCCGCGGCATCGAGCTCGAGTGGCGTCATCGGCCGGCTCGACAACTGACCGCTTGCTTCGGCCAAGGTCAGCATCGCGACCCTCTGATCCTCGAGCAGTTCGGCCAAATGCTTCATCTCTTCGGCGGCCTGGGGTTGGGTTTTCAAAGTTGTTTCTCCATGAAAGCGATGGTCGCTCTGACTCTAGACCGGCATGCCGGCAAACGCCGTCGGACAAGCGCCTCGGCGCCGTGTAGGGCGACCGCGCGAGCCTGTGGAGCGGGTGGAACATCGCCTTGAGCCGATGGCCTATTGATCGACCAAGTCAGTTGGCGTTTGGCCCAGCGCACCCGTCCTCGACGGCTCGGCGTGCATTGCTGCAAGCCGCTGGGCCGCTGAGGATGCGGCAAGGCCTGCCCGGGCCAATAGCGATTGGAGCCATCCCATGAATTTGCAATTGAAGGGCCTGCACGTTCTCATCACCGGCGGCAGCAAGCGAATCGGTCTGGCTTGCGCAGAAGGATTCGTCCGGGAAGGCGCCCGGATCAGCCTGGTCGCGCGCGGCCGTGCAGCACTACAAAAAACACAGCAACACCATCAGTCGCCACGGGCGGAAACGGCAGAAATTGTTGGTATTTTCGCTGCGGATCTGCAAAATGCGGCGTCGGCCGAACAAGCGCTGGCCGCAGCCCAAGCGCTTAACAGGCCGATCGACGTGCTCGTCAACTGCGCCGGCGCGGCTCGGCCACGCCCCCTGACAAATTGAACGCACAAGCCTGGCACGACGCGATGGAAGCCAAGTTCTTCAGCTACATCGACATGATCGATCCAGTCGTCAGGCAAATGGGCAAGCGTGGGCGCGGCGCGATCGTCAACGTGATCGGGGCCGGCGGCAAAGTGGCAAGCGCGATCCATCTGCCGGGCGGATCGGCCGATGCGGCGCTGATGTAGGTCACGGCCGGCCTTGCCAACACTTGTGCAGCCAACGGCGTTCGGGTCAACGCGGTGAACCCGGGAGCGACCCAAACCGAGCGCATGACCCAAGGCCTCGAGGCCACCGCGAAGCTCGAATGGATCGACCTGGATACGCTACATGACGGGCGTCGTGCTCACGATGGATGG
>JBDTRV010000016.1:0-12512 GCA_039931475.1 Burkholderiales bacterium
CAAAGCGAATCACAAGGGCCGCGCGACCCGCGACGGTCTCGACAGCGAGGCGAAAAAAACTGCGCCCGCCGGCGCCGAAGCGCGCCGGCATCACGCCGACCCAGGCAATTGCATCGCGGGTGCCGGCAAACTGCACGCTGAACTGGCCTGGTTGATTCGCCTCGCCGGCCTTCTGACCCGACACCTGCCCCAACGTGCTGCGCAAGAACGAGGTCGCGACGCGAAAGTCGTCGGCCTGCGCCAGCCGGCGGTCGATCCGCTCTTCGGCTTGCCCTACCGTGCGCAGCGCGCCGGCAAAACCGACCATGAGCAGCGACAGCAGCACCATGACGACGAGCATTTCGAGCAGGGTGAAGCCGCGCAAACCGTGGCGTTGCTTTGGGATATGCCCGACGGTCATGGCGCCGCTCCGCCCGGTGGCGGCTTACGCTCGGGCCGCAAGGTTGCGACGTCGGTCTGCCGCCTGCGCCCGCCGTCGTCCCACCAGATCGAAATCACGATCTCATGCAGCGGCGGCGCGCGCTGATCGGTGATTCCGGTCGGATAGGGCGCGCTGCGCGCCTGCCAGTTCAAGCCGGCCGACTGGCCCGATTCGTTCCAGCCGAATGGCGGCACAGCGTCGTGCAGCGCGAGCAGCGATTCGGCCAGTTCGTTGGCGCGCGCGTACCGCTCCACGTCGCCAACACTGCGAGCGCTGCTCCCGGTAGCACGGTAGATCATGGCGAGCGCGATGCCCATGATCGCGAACGCGACCAGCAACTCGAGCAGCGTGAAGCCGCGCAGCTTTGCCCGCTTGACCTTCACTGGCTCAAGCTTTCCTGCTCGACCCGGCCGAACAACCAGTCGACCCGAAGCCGCACGCCGCTGCCGGCTGGTCGCAACACGTCGACGCTGCCGCCGGTCGCGCCGCCGCTGGGCAAGAAGCGGATCGCAGCAATCTGGCCGGCGGATAGTTCCTGGTTCGCCACGGTGGCGCGCATCGACAGGGCGTCGGGCAGCGCATGCAACGGCGCACCTTCGATGCCGTAGCGGCGTTGCGCAAGATCGACGCTGAACAGCACCGGCGCGCCGTAGGTCATTGCACGCAGGCGGGCGGTGCGCATGTCGGAGATCATGGAACGAACCGTGTCCCGGTACTGTGCCGATTCGCGCAGTTTGCCGAAGGCGATCGGCACGACCGCGATCAGAAGTGCGAGGATGGCAAACACCACCAGCAATTCGACCAGGGTGAACCCGGTGCTACGGCGCCCCGCCCTGATCACGATGGCTCCTACTTGGTGTTGCGCACGTCGGCGTTCTCACCTTCGCCGCCCGGCGCGTTGTCGGCGCCGAGCGAACTGATCTCGACCGCCGCGCCCGACGACGCGTAGCGATAAGGATGGTTCCACGGGTCGGTCGGCACCGCGCCGCCCTTAAGGTAGGGGCCGGTCCAGCCATTGGCGGACCCCGGCTTGCGCACCAGCGCGTCCAGGCCCTCTTCCGTCGTCGGGTAGCGGCCGACGTCGAGCTTGTAAATTTCGAGCGCCTTGTCCAGGTCGGCGATCTGCACGCCGGCAGTTTTGGTCTTGGCGCCACCTAGCTGGCTCAGAACGCGGGGGCCGACGAGGCCGGCAAGCAAGGTCAGGATCGCCAGCACGACGAGCAGTTCGATGAGCGTGAAGCCGGCCGCTTTGCGCGATCGCCGATGCGCGGGCTTTTGGATGGAAAGTGATTTCATGTGGGAAACAAAGTCAAATGGCAAGGTCGTTGATGGAAAGGATCCCGAGCAAGATCGAGACGATGATGCTTGCGATCAGCACACCAAGCACCAGGATCAGCACCGGCTCCACCAACGTGAGCGATCGCTTGATGCCGGTTTCAACTTCACGGTTCAGGATGTTGGCGAGCTCCAGCATCATCGCGCCGATGCGGCCGGTCTCTTCGCCGACGCGGATCAGGTTGATCGCGAGCGGCTCGAAGATGCGTGTGGCGGCCATGGCTTGCACCACCTTGCCACCTTCCTTGACCAGCGGCGCGACGGTTTCCAGCCGCTCGCGCAGGCGGCCGTTGCCGACCGTCTCAGTTGCGATGTTGAGCGCGGTCAACATCGGCACGCCGTTGCCGAGCAAGGTGCCGAGCGACCGCGAGAACAGCGTGAGCTGGTATTTGAGCGTGAGCCGCCCGACGATCGGCAGCCTGAGCGCGGTCGACTGCCACCAGTTGCGACCCGAAGCCGAGCGCAGCCAGCGCAGCAGCAGCCACCCCAGCGCGACCGCGCCGATACCGATCCACAACCCGTAGTCGGTGAAGGCGCGGCCTGCAAGCATCACAATCCGGGTGGGAAGTGGCAATGCGTCGCCCATGTCAGTGAACAGTTTTTCGAACTGCGGCACGACGAAGCCGAGCATCGCGACGACCGACAGCACCGCCACGCCCAACAGGATGGCCGGATAGATCGTGGCCGACACCACGTTCTCGCGCAGTGCGCGCAGCCGCTCCATGTGCTCGACCAACCGCGCCAGCACTTCCGACACCTGGCCGCTGGCCTCGCCCGAGCGCACCATGTTGATGTAGAAGTCGCCGAACAGGTCGCGATGGCGCGAGAGCGCCCGACTGAACGCGCCGCCGCCCTTGACGTCTTCCAGAACCTGATTGAGCAATTGAGCGACCGAAGGTTTGACGCTCATCTCGATCAGCACGCGCAACGCGTTGTCGAGCGACAGGCCGGCCCGCAGCATGATCGACAGTTCCGACGTCAGCGCCAGCACGTCGGCGCGATTGACCGGGCCGCGCACCGCGCGGGAACTGCCACCAACACCAGCGATCGGCGGCAGCCCGCCGATTGCGGCCGACCCCCGTGCCGCAACGGCGGCGCCGGCCTCGTCGATGCGGATCGGCGTCAGGCCCCGATCGCGCAGTTGCTTGAGCAACAGCAGGTTGCTTGCCGCATCGCTGCGGCCTTCGATCACCTGCCCGTTCGCCTGAGCGGCGCGCCACGCGAATTCAGGCATCGCTCTGGTCCTGCGTCACCCTGAGCAACTCATCCAGACTGGTCACGCCAGCCGCGACCTTGCGCAAGCCGTCTTCGTACAGGGTCAACATGCCGGCCTTGGTGGCATGCGCGTGGAGCGCGCCGGCGTCCAGGTTGTCAAGGATGGCGCGGCGCATCGGCTCGTCAAGTAGCAGCAATTCGTGGATGCCGGTGCGGCCCCGGTAGCCCGAATCGCGGCAGCGCGCGCAGCCGACCGGTGTGTAGATCGGCTGGCCTTCTTCGCAAAAGCGTGTGAGTCCCGTGCTCTTGAGCAGCTCAGGCGGTGGCTGGTAAGGCGCCTTGCAGTGTTCGCAAAGCGCGCGCACCAGGCGCTGCGCAAGCACTGCATTGACGGCCGAGGTGATCAGGTAGCGCTCCACCCCCATGTCCTGCATTCGCACGATCGCGCCGGCGGCGGTGTTGGTGTGCAGGGTGGACAAAACGAGGTGGCCCGTCAACGCCGACTGCACCGCGATTTGCGCGGTCTCGCCATCGCGCATCTCGCCGATCATGATGATGTCCGGGTCCTGGCGCAGGATCGAGCGCAGCGCGTTGGCGAACGAAAGGCCGATCTGCGGATGCACCTGGATCTGGTTGATGCCGGAGAGCTGGTATTCGACCGGGTCCTCCACCGTGATGATCTTGTGCGCCTCCGCGTCGAGTTTGGAAAGCGCGGCATAGAGCGTCGTGGTCTTGCCCGAGCCCGTCGGTCCGGTCACAAGCACGATGCCGTGCGGCCGCGTGAGCAGCGCGCTGAAACGCTCGAAGTTGTCGTGCGCAAAGCCCATCTCTTCGAGGCTGAAGCGGACGCTGGCGCGATCCAGCACGCGCATCACGACGCTCTCGCCATGCACGGTCGGCACCGTGGAAACGCGCAAATCCAGCTCGCGGCCCTTGATTCGGGTCTTGATGCGGCCGTCCTGCGGCAGGCGGCGCTCGGCGATGTCGAGGTGCGCCAGCAGCTTGACGCGGGAGTTGACCGCGGCGCTGTGCTTGGGCGCGATCACGTCGGCCATGCTGATCACGCCGTCGACTCGATAGCGCACGTGCAAGCCGTCGTCGAACGGCTCAAGGTGAATGTCGGACGCGCGCAACTCGATCACCTTGCCGATGATCCCGTTGACCAGGCGGATGACTGGCGCCTCGCTCGCCAGGTCCTTCAGATGCTCGACGAAATCGTCCGAATCGTGGTCGCTTTCAATTCCGTCGCCCGCGTCCTGCGCAGTTTCGGCTTCGCGCGACTGGGCCAACGCCTTTTCGACGTCGGTCTCCAGCGCCAGGAACGGGTTGATCGAAAGGCCCGTGGTCAAGCGCAGCGCCTTGAGCACAAATGCATCCTGCGGCACCGTCATCGCCACGTCGAGCCGGTCGCCGTCGCGCCGCAGTGGAAAGACGTGATTGGTGCGCAGAAACTCCGGCAGCAAACCATCGACTTCCGGCGCCCCGCCTTCAGGAAATTCATCGAAACGCACCAGCGGAATCGCCAACTGGGCCGACAAGACCTGCGCCACGTCGGCCTCGGACACAAGCCCGAGGTTGATCAGAACACGCCCGAGGCGCCCGCCCATCTGTTGCTGCGCGGACAGCGCGCGATCCAGATCGCGCGCGCTGAGCTTGGCGCTAGCGACCAGCAGCTCACCGAGCGGGCGTGGCTGGCCTGCGGGATCGGCGACAGGATCGAGCGTGGGGATTGAATGTTGGGCAGGCATGAACTGCGTGAAACCGCGCAAAAAGCGCATTAGAGCGGTGAAAACTTTGGCGAAGCTTAAAGCCGGGCTTTCTCGCGCAGCAGTTGGTAGTTGCGGTAGGCATCCGAATTCCACAGCCGCCACAGGCTGGCGACATGCCAGAGAAAATGTTGGCCACTGGTGCGAGTGGCGCGCCGGCCCGCATGGATCACGCAAGCGCCCGGCGCGCGGACCAGCTGCAGGCCCGCCAGCTGAACCCGCAGACAGATGTCGACGTCCTCGCAATACAGGTGGTAGCGCGCGTCGAAGCCGCCGAGCCGCGCGTAAACGGCCTCTGGAAACAGCAGGAACGCTGCGTTGACCCAATCCGGCGCACGGCCACCGACGGCCCCGCGTCGCGGCCAAAAATAGCGCTTGAGCAGTTCAAGAGGGCTCGGCAATGTCCGCTCGTGGTCCTCGGCGCATCCTGCCTCGCCCACTTGCAGCGGATAGGCGCAACCGGCACGGGACGTTGCGAGCGCTTGGATCAACGCCGGGAACGGATCGCCGGTGAGTCGCACGTCCGGATTGATGACCGCGAAGGCTTGCGATGCGCCCAATTGGCCGTCCAACGCGAAGGCCCGGTTGTGGTTGGCGCCGAAGCCGGCGGGCTGCTGGTTTTCGATCCGCTGCAGATCGAACGGCCACCGGCCTTTCTCGCAAATTCTCTCTAACTCAGGCTCTGGAATATTCGCCGTTAGCACGACTCGTCGTAGGTCGGGGTTTTGCAGCTCGGCCAACCGCACCAGCAGCTCGGCAATTTGTGCGGCATGACCATGGCTGACGATCGATGCCGTGATGGTCACTCAAAGCACTCGGCCTGCGCGAAGGCGACGCCTTGCGCGTCCTTGGCCGACAGGGTCGGCGCGGCGCCCAAGCTGGGCCATTCGATGCCGATGTCCCGATCGTTCCAGATGATGCAACGCTCGTGCCGGGGGGCGTAGTAGTCGGTTGTCTTATAGAGGAAATCGGCCGATTCCGACAGAACGACAAAACCGTGGCCAAACCCCGGCGGCACCCAAAGCTGCTGGTGGTCGCGCTCGCTCAAGGTGGCACCGACCCAGCGCCCGAACGTCGGCGAGGCGCGCCGCAAATCCACCGCCACGTCGAACACTTCGCCGCGCACCACCCGCACCAGCTTGCCTTGCGGCTGCTCGATCTGGTAGTGAAGGCCGCGCAACACCCCACGGGCGCTTCGCGAATGGTTGTCCTGCACGAATTGCACATCGAGCCCGCAGGCATCGGCAAACGCTTTCGCGTTGAACGACTCGAAGAAGAAACCCCGCTCATCGCCGAACACTTTCGGCTCGATCAGAAGGACATCCGGAATTGCAGTCGGCGTCACCTTCATCGCGGGGTCCCTTCGCGGAGCAAGCGCATCAGGTACTGGCCATATCCGCTCTTGATCAGCGGAGCCGCGAGCTGTTCCAATGCGGCGGCGTCGATGAATCCGTTGCGCCAGGCGATCTCCTCCGGACAGGCGATCTTCAGGCCCTGCCGATGCTCGAGCGTCGCGATGAACTGGCCAGCTTCGAGCAGGCTGTCGTGTGTGCCGGTGTCGAGCCACGCATAGCCGCGCTGCATGATCTGTACGTGGAGCTGATCGCGGTCGAGATACGCCTGATTGACGGCAGTGATTTCGAGTTCGCCGCGAGCGCTCGGCTTGACCGCCTTGGCTATGTCGACCACCTGGTTGTCATAAAAATACAGGCCGGTCACGGCGTAACTGCTCTTGGGCTTGGCGGGCTTTTCCTCGATGCTCACTGCACGCCCTTCCTCGTCGAACTCGACCACGCCGTAGCGCTCCGGATCGTTCACGTGGTACGCGAACACCGTGGCGCCGTTGTCCTGCGCATCGGCCTGCGAGAGCAGCATCGAAAAATCGTGGCCGTAGTAGATGTTGTCGCCCAGAACCAGCGCGCTCGGGCGGTTGCCGACGAACTTGTCGCCGATGATGAAGGCCTGCGCCAGCCCGTCCGGGCTCGGCTGCACCGCATACTGGATGTTCAGGCCCCACTGCTCTCCATCGCCGAGCAACTGGGTGAAACGCGGCGTGTCCTGTGGCGTGCTGATCACGAGTACGTCGCGGATGCCGGCCAGCATCAGGGTGGACAACGGGTAATAAATCATCGGCTTGTCGTACACCGGCAGCAACTGCTTGCTCACGGCAAGCGTCGCGGGATGCAGACGGGTGCCGGAGCCACCGGCGAGGATGATGCCTTTACGTTGAGTCATGGGTTTCGTTCGTTGGTTGACAGGATGACGAGATGCCTGGAGATCACATTGGGGACCGCATCAGTCGCAACGCCGCGATCCAGCGTCACGAAACTGCCCTCGTGGCTCGTCGCGAGGGCAAGCAGGTACAAATCGGTCAAATGTCGCCCCGTCAGCACTTTCCGCCAGTCAAGCAGCCCGGGCGTCAAGAAGCTGAGCGAGTCCGGCCAGAATTCATGGTCGGGCGTCTCGATCGCGTCGGCCAAAATCTCGACGATCAGGCGCGCTGATGTGCGGTTGAGGTACGCGGCCTGCGAAAGTATGCGAATGCAGCCGTTCTGCGTCAGCGGGCAGGTGGCCCATCCTTCGCGCCCATGCTCGGCAAACCATTGCGACGCCGCGCGGTGATGTATATGCTCCGCATCGAACAACGCAATTAGAACGTTGACGTCGAGCAACGCGCGCATCAGATCCCTTCGATCCCCCGAATCGCATCGACATGGTCATTGGTCACCACATTGCCCCGTCTCGGCAAGGTCAGAAAACCCGCCGCGGAACGCGCTGACGGCGCCTCATCCCCAATCAACGCCCGCCGCGCCAACCGGGAAAGAACTTCCCCGGCACTCGATTTTTCGCGGCGCGCCAGCTCTTTTGCGGCTTCCAGCACGTCGTCTGCAATGTCAAGCGTTGTTCGCATGGCGACCTCTGAGCTTGATGCGGTGATGCGCTGATTTTATCGCATCAAAGCATTTCGTGCAGCATCCGCTCCACGCCGTTCTGCCATGGCGGCAAACGCAAATCGAACGCCGATTCGAGCCTCGCGCAGTCAAGCCGCGAATTGAGCGGGCGCGCTGCCGGCGTAGGGTATCCGCTGGTCGGTACTGGTTCGACTGCTAGCGCTTTGAGAGCAAGCTGCGGTTTGATTTCCTGCGCCTTGGTCAGCACGAAGCGCGCGTACATGTTCCAGTTCGTCTCGCCCGCCGCGGTCAGGTGGTACAGCCCGGAAAGCGCCGGATCGCGCTGCGCCGCGCGGATCGAGTGGGCCGTCACGTCAGCAAGCAACTCGGCGCCGGTGGGCGCGCCGAACTGGTCGTCGATCACCGTCAGGCGATCCCGCTCCTGCGCCAGCCGAAGCATGGTCTTCGCGAAATTGCCGCCGCGCGCAGCGTAGATCCAGCTCGTGCGAAAAATCAAATGATTTGCACACTGGCTCGAGACGTGGCGTTCGCCCGCGAGCTTCGACGCGCCGTAAACGCTGAGCGGTGCAGGCTCGTCCGCCTCCGTCCAAGGCCGCGTGCCACTGCCGTCGAACACGTAGTCGGTCGAATAGTGAACCATCCGGCCACCGAGCCGTTGCGCCTCGCGCGCCAGCACACCCGGCGCATCGGCGTTGATCAGGTGCGCGCGCTCCGGCTCGCTTTCCGCCTTGTCGACCGCCGTGTAGGCCGCCGCATTCACGATCAGATCGGGCCGCACCGCACGCACGGTTTGGGCAATGCCGTCGAGATCGGAAAGATCGCCGCAGAACTCGCTGCTTCTCGCGTCGAGCGCCACCAGATCACCTAGCGGCGCCAAGCTGCGCTGCAACTCCCAACCGACCTGCCCGCCTTTGCCGAACAGCAGGATTTTCATGCGCTGCTCATCCGCCAGCGGTCTGACCAACGCCACTGGGCGCGTCGCCGTACTGCGTTTGCACCCATTCCCGATAGGCGCCGCTTTGCACGTTGGCCACCCAGTCGGGATGGTCCAGGTACCACTGCACGGTTTTGCGGATGCCCGATTCGAAGGTTTCGACCGGCTTCCAGCCAAGTTCACGCTCGATCTTGCGCGCATCGATCGCATAGCGGCGGTCGTGCCCCGGGCGATCGGTCACGTAGCCGATCTGAGCGCTGTAGCTCTTGCCATCACCATGCGGCCGCAGTTGGTCGAGCAGCGTGCAAACGGTCTGCACGATCTGGATGTTCGGTTTTTCGTTCCAGCCGCCGACGTTGTAGGTCTCGCCCAGGCGCCCGCCTTCGAGCACCCGCCGGATCGCGCTGCAATGATCCTTCACATACAACCAGTCGCGCACCTGCATGCCGTCGCCGTAGACCGGCAGTGCCTTGCCGGCGAGCGCATTCACGATCATCAGCGGAATCAGCTTCTCGGGGAAGTGGAACGGTCCATAGTTGTTGCTGCAGTTGGTCGTGACGACCGGCATGCCGTAGGTGTGGTGCCAGGCGCGCACAAGATGGTCGCTTGCGGCTTTGCTGGCCGAATAGGGGCTGTTCGGCTCGTAGCCGTGTTCCTCGGCAAACGCGGGGTCGGCGGGGCCGAGCGAGCCGTAAACCTCGTCGGTCGAGACGTGCAGAAAACGGAACGCCGCACGCTCGTTGCCGGCCAACCCCGACCAATAGGCCCGCGCCGCCTCCAGCAGCCTGAAGGTACCGACGATGTTGGTCTGAATGAAATCGTCGGGGCCGTGGATCGAGCGATCCACGTGCGATTCGGCCGCGAAGTTGACCACCGCGCGCGGCTGGTGCCGCTCGAACAATTGCGCTAGCAGCGCAGCATCGCCGATGTCGCCGCGCACGAAACAGTGTCGATCATCGCCCTCGAGGCTGGCAAGGTTTTCAAGATTGCCGGCGTAGGTGAGCCGGTCCAGATTGACCACCGGCTCGCCCACTTCGGCAATCCAGTCGAGCACGAAATTGGCGCCGATAAAGCCAGCGCCGCCCGTCACCACAATCATTTGCTTCTCGCCTTCAAATCTGGTTGCGCGCCGCTCCATCAAACGACGCGGCGACAAAACCGCCTATCGTACCGTGCCGACGAAACAAAACGTGACGTTCCGCGACCGTGCAGAGAAGACGTCGCCGCATCCCGGGGGCACCATTCAATTCGTGTTCAACGACTTTTTAATCCGAGGTACGAAATGAAGAACTGGATCAAGAGAACCCTGGTGGCATTGTTCGGCGCGGGCGTGCTGGCCGGCGGGTTGGCCGCGTGCTCGCACGGCCGGCATCACGGCGGGTGGGACGCGGACGCCAGCGACCATTCCGAATGGCACGCGAAGATGGTCGACCGAGTCGGCGGCAAGCTCGATCTGAACGAAGCGCAAAAACAGAAGTTCGCGTCCCTCGTGCAAAAGCTGCACGAGCAACGGCAGGCGCTTGTCGCCGGCGGCGCGGACCCGCGCGCCGAAGTACAGAGCCTGGTCGCGGGCAGCACTTTCGACAAGGCGCGTGCTCAGAAGTTGATCGACGAGAAGATTGCTGCGGTGCAAGGCAAGAGTCCCGACGTGATCGCCGCCATGGCCGACTTCTACGACAGCCTGGATCTGGCGCAGCAGCAGAAGGTTCGAGAGTTCATGCAACGTGGTCGCGGCCGGCATCGCCACGGCTGAACGCGCCCAGGAACGCATGGTGTGGGCGCACCGGATGCCGGGTGAAACAATGACCACGCCATGCCCCGCATCCTGCTGATCGACGACGACGAGCATCTGGCCGGGCCGCTTGCGGAATACTTCGAGCGGTTCGGCCTCGAGTTGCTAAGCGCGACGCTCCCAAGCGAGGGCCTCGCGCTGCTGCGCGAAGGCAACGCCATCGACGCCGCGATCCTCGACGTGATGCTGCCCGAGATGGACGGCTTCGAGCTGTGCCGCACGATCCGCCTCGAGACCGACCTGCCGATCATCATGCTGACCGCGCGCGGCGAGGTGATGGACCGGGTGGTCGGCCTGGAGCTCGGCGCCGACGACTATCTGCCCAAACCGTTCGAGCCGCGCGAGTTGGTCGCGCGCCTTCAGACCGTGCTTCGGCGCCAGCGCAAACCGGATCCGGCCAGCGCCGCGCTGCTCAACTTCGACGGCCTGGCGATCGATCTGGACCGGCGCACCGTCGAGGTCAACGGCGCCACGGTCGAGTTGACAGGCACCGAGTTCGACCTGCTCGCGGCGCTGGCGCGCGAGCCCGGCAAGGTCTTCAACCGTGACGATCTGCTGACGCGATTGCGCGGCCATGAAGCCGACCTCTACACCCGCGCGATCGACATTCTCGTGAGTCGCCTGCGCAAGAAGCTCGAGCCGCTCGACTGCATCAAGACGTTGCGCAACGCGGGCTACTCTTTGGCCGTGGGCCGTGCCTGAACCCAATCCGCCGAAGGCAACGCCGTCGGCCGACGGCGAGGCAGACCGGGCCGCCCCACTGGCGCACGCCCGATCGACGCACCGGCAGCGCCACGCCTGGCATCGGCGCTTTGGCAGCCGCCTGCGCCATTCACTGCGGCTGAAGCTGATCGTCTTGTTCCTGCTGTTCGCGCTCGCGATGAGCGCCGCGTTCATCGGCGGCATGCAGCGCGCGGTCGCTTGGGGTTGGCGCGAGGCGGCGCGCCCGGTGCTGGCCGACTATGTGGACCGGCTCGCCGCCGAGGTCGGATCGCCGCCCAGCGTCGCCAAGGCACAGGCGCTGACCGAGCGGCTGCCGCTGTCGGTGCGGATCGTTGGGCCGGCCGTCAACTGGAGCTCCCAACCAGAGCGCAGCGGATCCGGCGACCGGCACTGGGGGCGCCGACACGACCATTCCGGCCCGGAGGAGCACGAGAGCGAGCAAGGCTTCTCGTCCTTGCTGTCGCGCCAAACTGCCGACGGCCACCGCATCTCGTTCGGCCTCGGCGACTGGTCGACGCAACGCGGTTCGCACCGCACCGGCTGGCTCACGCTCGGCGTGCTGCTGCTGTTGACCGCGCTAGCCTACTTCGTGATCCGCCGCATGCTCAGGCCCTTGAACGACATCCGCGCCGGCGCCGAGCGCTTCGGCCAGGGAGATTTCGCAACACCGATTCCGGTGCGCCGAGATGACGAACTGGGCGATCTCGCGCGCCGCATCAACACCAGCGCGGCGCAGTTGCACGGGATGCTCGAAGCCAAGCGCGCTTTGTTGCTGTCGATCAGCCACGAGTTGCGCTCGCCGCTCACGCGGGCCCGGCTCAATGCCGAACTGCTGCCCGAGTCGCAAGACCACGAGCGCCAGCGCACGGCGCTGCTGCGCGACATTGCCGAAATGCGCGACCTGATCGAGGCGCTGCTTGAAGGCGAGCGGCTGGCCAGCCCGCATGCCGCGCTGCAAAAGGCACCGACCGACATCGCCGCGCTGGCCCGCGACGTGGTGCGCGAACTGACCGATGCGCACCCGTTCCCCGCGCCGCCACCTGCAAACGAAGCGGCGGTGAATAAGCCGCCGGTGCGTTTGATCGTTCAAAACGAGCTGTCTCAAGTGCTGCTGGACGCCGCCCGCATTCACGTGCTCGTGCGCAATCTTGTGGACAACGCGCTGCGGCACGGCGCCGCTGTCGTGCCCGCCGAAATCACCCTGCGCGGCGACGACGACGCGCTCTGGCTCACCGTGCGCGACTTCGGCCCGGGCGTGGCCGAGGACCAGTTGCCGCACCTGACCGAGCCGTTCTTTCGCGCCGATCAGGCCCGCCAACGCGCGACCGGTGGGGTCGGCCTTGGCCTGTATCTGTGCCGGCTGATCGCCGAGGCGCATGACGGCACGCTCGAAGCGCGCAACGCCAAACCAGGC
>JBDTRV010000017.1:0-12232 GCA_039931475.1 Burkholderiales bacterium
GCAGCCGCTGCTGACTGTCGCCGCCTACTACCTCGTATTCGACGTTGTATTCTCGATGCGCCTCGGCGAGAACGCGCCGACGCGACAGGTCGGCACTTATCTGATCGTTGGCGCGCTGCCCTGGATGGCGTTTTGCGACGCGGTTTCGCGCGGCATGAACAGTTTGCTCGAGGCCGGCGGCGTGTTGCAAAAAAATGCGCTGCCGCCGGTGTTGTTCCCGGTGCGCGCGGTGCTGGCAAGCAGCGTGATATTCGGGCCGTTGATGCTGGTAGTTGCTCTCGCGTATGCGCCACTGCACAAGTTTTCACCCGCGCTGTTCGCTCTGGTGCCATTGCTTTTCGCGCAGTTGCTGCTTTCGATTGTGCTCGGTTATCTGCTCGCGATCCTTGCGGCGGCGTTGCGCGACACCGTTCAGATCATCGGTTTCTTTCTTTCGGTCGGCATCTATCTTTCACCGGTGCTTTTTCCGCTGGTCCTTTTTCCCGAAGATTGGCGTTGGGTGCTCTGGGCCAATCCAATGACCGCGCTCGTGCTGGGCTTCCAGGACGTGCTGTTGCAAGGTGCATGGCCGGCGGCCAGCGTCTGGATTGCTGCCGGTGCGTGGATTGGAATCACGTCCCTGCTGCTGAATGTGCTGGTCGCACGCAGCCGCGAGCAACTGGTGGACTGGTTGTGATGAGCACGCAGTCCGAGGTCATGCTCGATGACGACCGCGCCAGCGACCTGGTACCGCAGCCCGCATCGGCTGCGGTGCTGCGCGTGTCCAATCTCGGCAAGGAGTACCGCGTTTACGACTCGCCGCGCGCGCGCCTCAAGGCGCTTTTGACCGGTCGCGTGTATCACCGCAGCCATTGGGCATTGAAGGACGTTTCGTTCGAGTTGCACCGCGGCCAGTGCATGGGCGTGATCGGGGACAACGGCGCAGGAAAAAGCTCTCTGCTTAAGCTGATGGCTGGCACCTTGCAGCCGTCGCAAGGGACGATCGCGCGCATCGGCCGCGTCACCGCCATTCTGGAGCTCGGCGCGGGCTTTCACCCCGACTTCAGCGGGCGCGATAACCTGTATTTCGGCGGCAGCCTGATCGGCATCTCGAGCGCCGACATGGCGCGGCTCGAGCCAAGCATCATCGAATTTTCCGAACTCGGAGATTCGATCGACCGCGCCGTCAAAACCTATTCGTCCGGCATGGCGGTGCGGTTGGCCTTTGCACTGGTCACGGCGGTGGAGCCGGACGTGTTGATCATCGACGAGGCCTTGGCCGTGGGCGACCAGCACTTCCAGAAAAAATGCGTCGAGCGCATCGACACCTTCCGCAAGAACGGCTGCACCATTCTGTTTTGCTCGCACAGCCTCTATCACGTGCGGCAGCTTTGCGACGTCGCCCTTTGGTTGGGCGCTGGGCAGGTGCAGGACTACGGCGCGACCGAATCGGTGATCGCATCGTATGAGGCGCACGTTCGGCTGCAGGACGCGAGCGCGGCGGTTTCGACGCAAGCGGGCGGATCGACGCTTGCCCCTGTCGCTGCGCCGCTGCCGATTCCGGCCGAGGCGGTGTTACCTGCGGACGCTCCAACCCGTGGCGAACTGGTGTCGGTGCAGATTGCGCACTTGGACGCTGGGGCCCCGCCGCTGTTGACCGCGCCCGACCTGGCCGTCACCGTGACAGCGCGGGCACCGGCCGGCGAACGGCCCAGCATCGGTGTGATGCTGGAGCAGGCGCATGGTGTGGGCCTGACCTCGGTCACGACCAATGCCGACGGCAGCGCGGCCGTCGAAATCGAGCCTAACCTTTGGCGCGCCACCGTCACGTTTACCGAGTTGTCGCTGCACACCGGCGAGTATGTGCTGAGCGCCTATCTGTTCGACTCGCAAGGACTGGTCGTCTACGATGAATGGATGCGCTGCAGCACCTTCAAGTGGATTTACCCGCGCTCGATGCCGGGGCTGGTGCGGTTGCCGCACCACTGGAGTTGACGGACCGTGGCTTGGGCGCGGCTGAAGCTCGAGGCGCGCGATCTAGTCGAGCTGGTGCTCGCGCCGGGGTTGGCGGCGCTGCTGCCGTGGCCGGTTTCGTTCGCTGTTTTCAAGCGTCTCGCTCGCTGGCGCTGGTTATATAGCTCTCAATGTAATAGCGCACTGGCCCAAGCGCGCGCGCGGGGCTGGGTAAAGGACGAGGCTGATTGGCTGCTCAAGCGCCGGCTGGTCACGCTGGTCGATCATGCCGACTTTTACTTGGCGCGCACTCGCGGCAGTGGCTGGATGCGGCGCCATCTCGACGTGGACGGACAATGGCCTGCCGTCGGCTCGGCTGCGGTCTTGTGCACCTTTCACTGGGGCGCCGGCATGTGGGGCTTGCGCCATGCCGCAGCGGCCGGCCTCAACGCGCATGCGCTCGTTGCGCCGCTCTCGGGCGCGCATTTCGCGGGCCGGCGGGTGCTGCTGGCATACGCGCGAGCACGCACCGCGGAAGTGTCGCGCGCGCTCGGATGCGCCACCCTCGACGTGTCGGCGAGTTTGCGCCCGGCCATACGGGCGCTGCGTCAGGGCGACCAGATTCTGGCCGCCGTCGACGTTCCGGCCGATCAGGTCAGCGCCAGCCAGGAAATCAGCTTGCTCGGTATGCGCGCCCGAGTGCCACGCGGATTGCTGCGGCTGGCAGTCGACCAGAAAGTGCCGGTCACGGTCTATGTCACCGGCATCCGCATGAGCGATGGCCGGCGCTTCCTGCGAATCTGCAATTTGCCGGTTCATGACGATGCCGACGCCTTGGTGGACGAGGTGTTCAAGCAGCTTGAGAAGGTGATTGCCGAAGACGCCCCGGCCTGGCATTTCTGGAGCGAAGCGGAGCGCTTCTTCCTGGCCGGTGATGGCTTGGGCCAAGCCGAAGCCGCGAAGCTGGCGGCCGATGGCGCCCCTTGAATGCCTTCCAACGCTCGTCGGGCATTCGCTGTTGAATCATTGTCTTGACGATCTTCGCCAAAGAGAATGAAGTACAGACGCGAAATCGACGGGTTGCGGGCATTGGCGGTGATCCCCGTGATCCTGTTCCACGCCGGTTTCGAAGGCTTTAGCGGCGGGTTTGTCGGCGTCGACATATTCTTCGTGATCAGCGGATATCTGATCACTTCCCTCATCATCGAAGAAAAGCAGGCCGGCACTTTCACACTGTCCGGGTTTTATGAGCGCAGGGCGCGGCGAATACTCCCGGCGTTGTTTCTGGTGATGCTCGCAAGTCTTCCGGCAGCATGGATCTGGCTGTTCCCGGCCGACATGCAGAATTTTTCACAGAGCCTGGTGGCCGTGGCCACGTTTGTCGCAAATATCTTTTTCTGGAACACCAGCGAGTATTTCGGCCCGGACGCTGAACTTCGGCCGCTTTTGCACACATGGAGCCTCGGTGTCGAGGAGCAGTTTTACGTGCTGTTTCCGATGCTGCTTCTAATTCTGTGGGGCTTGGGAAAGCGTTGGGCGCAAGTGGCGCTCGCCGTGCTGGCCATGGCCAGCCTTGCGGCTGCACTGATCGGTGCAAGCGCGTTTCCCGAGGCGGCATTTTTTCTGCTGCCCACTCGCGCGTGGGAGTTGCTGGCAGGGGCGCTCATCGCGTTTTATTTTTCCCTCAGCACGAATCGGCGAGATCGGCCGATGTTGAGCCAATCGGCAAGCTCAATTGGATTGGTCTTGATCCTGCTCGCGATTGTTGTGTTCGGTGATAACGTCGATCCGGGGTTGCATACGCTCGCTCCGGTGCTGGGGGCCTGCCTCGTTATCCTGTTTGCGACACCCGAAACATGGGTCGGACGATTGCTTGCAGGCAAATGGGTCGTGGGCATCGGCTTGATCAGCTACAGCGCCTATTTGTGGCATCAGCCGCTGTTCGCATTTGCGCGCCATGCGAGTCTGGAAAAGCCGGGGATCAGCCTGATGGCGGCCCTGGCAGTGGCCTCTCTGGGCCTCGCCGCCGTTTCAACAAGGTACGTGGAAACGCCGTTCAGGGACAGACGGCGAGTCGGCCGTCGCACCGGGATGGCGTCCGCCGCGCTGTGCATGGTGGTGCTACTTTCGGCGGGGATCGCGGGTAGCGCTACCGGCGGATTCAAGGCGCGATTTTCCGAATCGCAGTTGAAAATTCTCTCGTTTCTGAGATACGACTATTTCGGGATGTACCGCGATGGCAAATGTTTGCTGACCCAGGATCAAGGCTACAAGGACTTCGCGCCTGAATGCGCGGCTGCCGATGGTGCGAGCGGCCTTTTGATCTGGGGTGATTCTCATGCGGCGGCGCTGTCGTTCGGTCTGCGGCATCTTCATCCTGGGGTCACGCAATACACCGCCAGCGGATGCCCGCCGATCATGGATGTGGACATTTCGGACCGCCCGCGTTGCCGCAAGATCAATGAATACGTGGCCGCCCGATTGCATTCGTTGCAACCCGTCGTCATTTACCTGCACGCGAATTGGACCCGCTATCGCAATCGCGCCTCCGCGGTAAATGTCGGCCGCACGATCGACTACATCCGGCAAGCGCTACCTTCGGCCCGCATCGTGGTGGTGGGTTCTGTTCCGCATTGGTATCCCAGCCTGCCTGCGGCGTTGGTCAAGCGACAGAAACATCTGGACGCGCCCGCGAACATGAAGGGTGCCACGCTTGCCAACCTGGTGCCGACCGACACCACCTTGCGTGCCGTCGCCATGCAGCACGGAGCCGAGTTCTTCTCGGCAATCGACGCGCTTTGTGCACACGGCGAATGCCAGGCCGTTGTCGAATTCGGCGGTGCATTCATGCCCATGGCGGCCGACTACGGTCATCTCACGGCAGGCGGTTCGACCGCATTGGCCGCGAAGATCCTTCAAAAATTGAAGTAAATGGCCCGCCGTCGCTTTCTGGCTATAGGTTTATTGCTATCATTGTTGAAGCAACGTCTGAATGGCGCGGTACAACTGCCTTGAGCCGAACTTCGGATTCGAAGGGTCGAGCCCGAACAGGTTGATCTCCCCCGGCAGCAAGTTGCCGTTCCATCTCGGCTCCAGAAAAAACGAGACAAAGCGCGCGCCGTGATTCTGGTGTTCTCGAAACATCGCAAGCGTGGCGCCCGGCGCCATGGCCGAGAGCGGATGGAACTCGGTGACACCATAGTGGTCGTCGCCCAATGTGGCAAGGCGATCGAAGAACGAGCTGCCATAGGTCGGCTCGCCATACAGGCTGACCCCAAGCTGGATGCCGCCAATGGTCTGGAGCGATGCGTCGACCGCGAACTTGTTCGAGTCCCAGCCCGGATTGGTGAACGGCAGGATCTGGTGGATGTAGCGCGGTGTGTCCCACAGGCACGAGTCGGCGACGAGCCGGTCGAAATAGTCCAGGTAGCGCACCACCTGATTGTTGCGGAATGCATGCCACAGCGGCACCAGCGGGTTGTACCAATAGGCCGTTGCATTGGCCGGTTGGTCGATGCTGAATTTCAAAACGTCATCGGCGGGCTGGCTCGGCGGTAATGTGCCGGCGGCCACGCGCGGTGGTGTTTGCTGGTTGCGGCCCATGATCGAGATTTTCCGTGTCGCCAAATGCTCGAGGGACGCAGCGCCCGTCGCCCCTTGCGGCCCCGGCATTTCCACCATGACGTCGATCTGGTGAATCCCGATCGGGAGCTTGGAAAAGTCCAGATCCCAGCGCCAGCCGACATCCGCGGTACCCAGTTCCGGTAGCGCCTCCAACACGTCTTGCCGGCTCAAGTGGGCTGACACGCGGGCGACAAAATCGCCGTCGAGATAGATGCGAATCCAGCGCGCGCCGCCATCTTCGGCCCGCGCAACCCAGCCCGCGATCGGCAGCGCGCCTTGGGCAAACGAATCGATGTGTTCGGTGAAGCGTGAAAGCGACTGCACCCGGATGTCTTTCGACGGCGGATCGACCGCGTCGAAGCCGGAATACGGGGAGGCCTGGTTGATGCCGAGCGCGGCATTGAGTCTGCCAATGGTGCCGAACCGTTGACGAAGAAACACGCGGAAGTTCTTGACCGAAGCCGCGCTGTAGTCCGACACCCGGTACGGCGGCGCGAATCCCATTCCCGCTTCGAAGTCCGGAAACAGGTGATGCACTTCCCCGAGCAAGGTAACGCCGCGGATCTTGCTCCGGTCCGCGGTGGGCAGCTGGCAGATCTCATGAACAACCGCCTGCACAGCCTCGGTGCGGCGGCGGGTGATGG
The DNA here is from genome assembly GCA_039931475.1 of Burkholderiales bacterium. Lineage (GTDB taxonomy): Bacteria > Pseudomonadota > Gammaproteobacteria > Burkholderiales > Burkholderiaceae_C > JBBPYC01. The sequence continues at coordinate 6,201 of JBDTRV010000017.1, forward strand.
CGTTGTCGGTACGCGCGATGCTCCACGGATAGACGTTGATGTCGTAGTAGTGGTCCTTCGCCATCGGCCCATCGGCCGTCGCCGCGAGGTTGGCCGGGTCGCTTGCCAGTTCGTCCTCGAGCGGCGAGCCGACCCCGAAGTGCGTCGAAAAAAGATAAACGATCGCCGGATACGGCGAATCCTTCAGCGTGCGCACGGTGCGGCGCACCACGTCTTTGTCGATCTTCCAGCCGCCATCCGGCCCGGCCGGCGCGCTCGCATTTGATTCAGCCCGCGTGAAAAGCTTGAGCAGCGGTATGTGCAGCGTGTAACCCAACTGGAACCGCCCGTCCGGGCTCAGCGGTGATCCGAATTCAGCGAGGGTCGAGTCGATCAAGCTGGCGGCCGATCCGGTCGGGCCGGTGCAGCCCATCGATTCACGAGCGCCGTCTGAAATCGGCGCTGTGGTCGGCGCAAGGATGCAGCGGTCCATTACGCCGATCATCGGCGCCAGCAGCAATCGATCCGGTTGCTCGACCGATTGGAGCGATACGAACCCCGCGGCCAGCGCACATGCGACGATGGCGCTGGCCGCCACCGCTGGCCAGCCAGGTGCCGGGCCGTGCGCCTCAGGCATTGGCAGCGGATGGCGCGGGCGCCAGAACTGCCGGGGGGGCGCAGCGCAAGCCTGGATCCAGGGGCATGGAGCGCGCGGTCACAACGACAGCACAAGCCCCCGGGCGGCGGCTCACGCCCGCAACCATGTCTTGAACCGCGTCTGCCAGCGAAGCGGAATGGCGCGGGCGACGCTGGAGAGGCCCGGAGCGGCGCGCATGCGCAGCGCCGTGTGCAACAGCTTGCCCTTGACCCCGCGCGTGACCTGAGCTGAAAGCCCCGCCGCCGCTCGCCCGGGCAGGTGCGCCGCAACAAAGGAACTGGAAAAAAACGGCTCGTCGCTCTCTGCCGGCTCGGGTTCCTCGACTCCGCCCAAACCTTCGAGGTAATTCCTGCGATAAGACCAGTCCGCGCTCGGGATGGCCGCCGCCACCGACTGCTGGACCAGCCGGATCGGCTTGGCCGGTTTGCGGCCTTCGACGAAGCGTTGGCGTGCATCGCTGAAAAACGCGAGCCATTGCGCCGGCGTCTGGTCCCAGGGCAGCACCCAGGTCCAGTCACGATCGACCAGCCGCTCGGCAAAGGCACCCAGATCGGGCGCCGCCACCGGCAAGCCTGCTTGCAGGCACGCACTGAGCGTGTAGCTGTAGGTTTCGGGCCAGAGTGCCGGGAACCAGACCAGATCCGGTTTGAGCCATTCGAGCAGGCCGGGCAAGTCTTCTTCGCGGTATTCGCCATGCACCGTCAGACGCGCACGCGGTTGGGTGCGCAGCGATCGGTAAGCAAAACCAATCAGATGAAAGTCGATCGGCGCATCGGCCCTGGCGGCCGCCATTGCCACGTCCTCGAGCACGTCCGCGCCCTTGATCGGACTCAACGCGCCGATCACCGCGATCTTGAGCGGCGCCGCCGGCTCAAGCCGTTCCGGGCTGGGCACGGGCAAGGAAATGGAAGGATCCATGTCCGTGTGCGGCACCGCGTGCAACTGCGCGGCGGGAACATAGCGGGCGAGGTGCGCCGTCGCGCTGCGGCTGGGCGCCAGTACATGGCGCGCACCATGCAGGAAGGCCGAATACTTGTCGCGCCAGGTTTTTATGTCCAGACCGCCGGGCGCCGCCGAGCGCCCCAGGCATTTGTTGCATTGCGCAACGCCCAATTCGCCGCAATATCGGTTGCCCGGTTCGGCCGCATAGGTGAACGTGATCTGGGGGCACACGGTGAAGAAATCGTGCGCGGTGAAGTCATAAGGTAGACCGAGCCGCCGGGGCAGCTCGAGCAGCGAATCGCCGTGGCCGATCAGGTGGTGATAGTGGATCAGCCGCACGCCAAGCGAACGCAGCGCGGCCAGCAGCGAATCGACATCGTTCGCCAGATCGAACGCCATGCAAAAGGCTTCGCCCTTGCTCGCCAGTTCGAGCAGCACCTGGCCGCCTTGCGCCGGCCGCAGCACGAAGAACGTTACCTGCTCGCGAAGATGCTCCGAAAGCTCCTGCACGTGTCGCACCGTGCCGCCGCCCCGGTCATGCAGCACCGCGAGCACCACTGGCAGGCCGCGTGCGCGCACCCGCGCCAGATCGACCGCGAGCCGCGCCAGCCGGGCCGGGTCGGCCGCCAAAAAAGTGTGAACCTGCGTTTCGTAGGTCGGGTGCATCCGGCGCAGCGTCTGCATTGCCACCGCCTCACGCGGGCTCTTGCTGTCGCCAAAGCTCACGCCGCCCGAGTGCATCACGAACACGTCGAGCGCGTGCAGGTTGCGCCAACCGGCTTCGAGTGCGCGCTGGCAAAAGTCGTTTTCCTCGCCATAGCCCTTGCCGAAGTTCTCCACGTCGAACAGGCCGATGGCGTCGAGCGCGTCGCGCCGCACGTACATGCAAAAGCCGATACCGGTCGGCACGTCGACCGCCTGCCGCACGTTGGCGCGCGCGAAAAGCCGATCGAGTTCGGCCGTGCTCCACCCACCCGGAAGGTCGTTGTCCTCGCAAAAGCGCGGATAGCTGCAAATGGTCGCGTTGTTCGAGAAGGGGGTGACAGTAGCGACCCGCGCATCGGACCAGGCCGCGCTGCGCAGCCGGTCAAGCCAGTCGTTCGCCACTTCGGTGTCGCTGTTGAGCAGCAGCACGTCATTGCTGTCGGACAGCGCCATTCCCCGGTTCACGGTGCCGACGAAGCCGAGGTTCTCTTCGTTTTCGAGCAGCACGATCCGCTCGTCGGCCTTGGCCACTTCGCGCAGATAGTGCGTAACTTCGGGCTCGGGACTCGCGTCGTTGATGACCACGAGGCGAAACTGGATCGCGCAATCGCTTTTGAGCACCGATTCGATGCACAACCGCGTGTCAGCAAGGCCACGGTAGACCGGCACGATTACGTCGACCGGATGCGTCGGTGGCGTCAACCGCCGGCCGTTCGGTTCGAGCGCGGCAAGCGCCGCGCCGCCGGCGCTGTTGGCTGCGCCTTGATGGGTGCCAGCGTTGCTGGTTCGCCCGAGTGCGCGATCCAGCGCCATCTTCGCTCTGACGGCCGGGCGCGTCACGCGGATGACGGTGGAGTTTTCGATCCACCCGATGTGCTTGATCGCGTTGTCGCGTTCGCGCGAAAGCGCTTGATTGCGGGCGAGCAATGCCGCATGTTGGCTGCGCAGCTCCGCGTTGCGCGCGCCCAGCGTTTCGACGCGCCGATTCAGGGTGTCGATGCGGTGCTGCAAGCGCCCGTTGGCCGCGTTCTTCTCGCCGATCTGCCGTTCCCGGTGCGCGGCGGAGGCCTGCTTTTCGTCCAGTTGGCGCATCGCCTGCGCTTCGCGGTCGGCGATTTGGCGCACTTCCTCGGCGCTCCTTCCAGCCAGCTCCCGCACCGCCTGCAATTCTCGCTCGGCTCGAAGGCGTTGCTCGATCGCCTCCGCCGCGGTCGCCGCATCGCGCTCGGCTTGCGCACGAAAGGCCGCCAACTGGTCGGCGGTCCGCGCTTCGCGCTCGGCCAGATGGCGCGTTTGGGCGTCGGCTTCGGCGATGCGGGCGCTCAGATCGCTGGCGACGCCGGCCAGCGCAAGATAGTCGGCCGACATGGGCCAGCCAAGCTCGACCTCCAGCGCGCCGCCCGCACTGGCGCCGACCAGCGACGGCGCGATCGGCAGCTCGATCCAGGGATCGTCGCCATGCAGCAGCACGACCGCCGCGGCGCCGGCAAGTGGCCAGGGCGGATTGAGCAGCATCTCGTGCCGTCGCGCGCCCGCGAAAACGCCGATGCCGGCGCGGCTGTCCCAGCGCCAGTTCACCTCGCCGTCCGGCCCGATCAGTCGCATCTGGTGCAGGTGCAAGAAGCCGGGGCGGTCGGCCGGGTCCAAACGCAGATGGGTGACGCCCGCCTCCGCGCCGGGCAGCGCAAAGCGCACCGTCTGGAGTTCGCTGCCGATCAATCCGCGACCAACCAGCTTGTCGGTTTCAGCGTATGCGCCGCCGCGTCCCAAAAACAGTTGCGCCGAAAACAGCGCGGCGGCCGGCGCGTCGTCAGCGGCAGTGCTCGCTGGATCGGCCAAATCCGAGCCTTGAGCGCGCGCCACCACGATGAATTGGTAAGTCAGTGCATCCGGGGTTGCCAGCAAATAGCGCGACACGGCCGGCGGCAGCGCGTCGAACGCGGCCTTGAATTCGGAGTCGGGCAGCGGCAGCACGATCGGTTCCACCGCCTCGGCCGCGAAGCCGGTCTCACCCAAAAAACGCAGCAAGGCGCGGCGCGTGAAGTGGCGCACGTGGGTGGCATCGAGCAGGCCCTCTTCCCGATAGCGGAACTCGCCGCCGAGCAGTTCGGCGATCAGCCCCGCGTAGCCGGTGTTCGGAACCGACACCAAAAGCCGCCCTTCGGCCGCGAGCAGGTCGTGGCACGCGCGCACGACCCGCTCCGGCGCCGGCAGATGCTCCAGCACGTCGGCGCAGACGATGTAGTCATAGCTCTGACCCGCGAACAGCTCGGGCAGGTCGCACTTGGACAAATCCGCCACCACCACACTGCGGTAGTGCGGCGCGGCGATGCGCGCTTCGGCCGCGTTGTAGGTCACTCCATCGACGGTGCAGCCCTTGCGCTCTTTCAGGAACTTGCCGATCGCACCGCTTCCGCAGCCCAGATCGAGCACGGTGGCGCCGCCATGGATGCGGCCGGCGAGCACCGAAAGAGACGTGCGCTCGCCTTCGTTGATTTCGCGGGCGTAGACATGCAGCGCATCGGTCGCTGGCGGTACGGGTTCTTCGTTGTCCGGCTCGAACGGGCGGGTGTGACCGAAGTCGACGGCGGGTGCGGGTAGCTCGGCCGCAAGTGGAAATGCGACGCTGGCGGCCAGCGCTTGCGGACGTGGACCGTCGTCTTGTGACGGGTCGTTCGGCATGTCGATGCTCGCACTGCCTGCGTCAGCGGGGGCCGCCGAGCCGTCCGCATCGAGGTGTTCGGCGTCGGATTCGGTCGTGGGCCGGGGCAGGGGCATTGCGGGGTGTTCGATCGAAAGCGTCGGGCAAAAAACAGGCCGTCGTTGCGCGCCGGGGCGGGGGCGGCAAGGCCTCTGCCCAGCGGCGCTGATGCTACCATGGGGTGGTCGGTGCCAAGGCCGTTCGCCGCGGCTCTTGCCAAGGTGCACATCAGCGCTGCAGGTTGGTTGCGCGCCAATGCGTTGGCCGGCTCGCGCGGGCTGATGTTTTGCCCAGACGGAGCGAGGCCAGCCCTTTGCGAACCTCCGAGCCGATCCTCATTTGCCGGGTTCCTTCAATGCCCGGCTTCACCCTCTAAAAGGAACCATCCCAGCATGACCACCAAACTCGACAAAGTTGTCTACACCGCCCACGCTCATACCACCGGCGGGCGCGACGGCCGCTCCAAAACCGACGACGGCAAACTCGACGTGAAACTGGCGCCGCCAACCGCCATGGGCGGCAAGGGCGACGCGACCAACCCGGAGCAACTATTCGCGGTCGGCTATTCGGCCTGCTTTCTGGGCGCACTCAAGCACGTGGCGGAGCAAAAGCAGGTCAAGGTGCCGGACGATGCGTCGATCGACGCCGACGTACAGCTCGGCCCGATCCCGCAGGGCTTCGGCATTGCGGTGAAGATGGTCGTCTCGCTGCCCGGCATGGACCGCACGACGGCGCAGAACCTGCTGGACGCGGCGCACGTGGTCTGCCCATATTCGAACGCGACCCGCGGCAACATCGACGTGGACCTGAGCCTGGCCTCATAGGCGCTGACCGCCCTGGGTTGATCCCGCGCGGAAGGCGCCGTCCGCGACGGGTTGTGCGGACCACTGTTCGCTCTTGATCGAAGCGTCGATCCGGCGCTGATCCATCGACTGGCTCCCGCGGCCGACGCGCATCATGTCAACGCCCGCTCAGTCGGCACGATGCTCGTTCAGATGCTCGACCAGCCGTTCCAACGCAAAGGTGACGGTGGCCGCGCGCACCGCC
>JBDTRV010000018.1:0-12052 GCA_039931475.1 Burkholderiales bacterium
GCCGTCCTGCGCGTGGCCGACCAGTCGGCCGCCCTCGATGCCGCCGCGGGCGACCTGGCCGCCTTGCGCTACACCGATGCGGGCAACTATTTCGTCCGCACGTTCAGCCGCCTCGCCAAGGCGGCTGGGACGTCCGTCGTGCAGACCCTCGACCTGCGGGGCGGCCAGACCAACGGCAGCGCCACGCCCGCCTCCAGCGCCTACAACTTCGCTTACCTGACGCCGACGGGCTGGATTCGCTGTGATGGGCCCTGGAGTGTCACGTCGGGCATGCCCAGCCGCAGCGCTTACTGCGGCGGGATGGAACAGGTCGGATTCACGGTGGCGACCAGCATCGCGGGCCGCACCATGACAACGGTGGTGACGGAAATGCAGGGCGACCCCGCCAGCAACGTCATCAACAACGGCCTGGCGACCAACAACCTCGTCACGGCGCTGGGCGCAGCGACCTTTCGCGCCGACAGCAACGTCAACGCGCGTTTCAATCTCACGCTCGCGCCGGCGATCTTCATCAACAGCCTGACCACGGACGGCCGGCCGCAAGCTGAAGCGCAGACCCTGGAGCAGCTCATCGCGGCCAAACCCGCCAGCGCGGTGAACCTGGCCAATGCCGGCACCAGCCTGACCCTGGGCCTGGGCAGCGGCAACTTCAAGAATCTGCGCGTGGCGTTCACGGGCACGACCAATGCCGCCTCGGGCACGGTGCAGTTCTATGAATGCGACCTGGACAGCGCGCAGGTCGTCGCCTCGAATTGCGTGACCAGGGAAACCGGCAGCTATGCGATCGCGACCGTCCATGGCGCCCGGGTGATGCGCTTCGCCGGCCATGCGCCGACGGTGATGAACCACACACGGGTCTATGCGGAGGTGCAGAACGCCCCCACCGTTGCGACCGGCAACTGGGTCTACCAGGCGCGCGAACAGAAGATGGACTCCACTTCGGCGTTCAGCGTCCAGAAGCGCCTGAACCCGACGGCCTGGAGCGCAATGAAGACGCAGCTGGGTCTTTGAACCATAGCCCAGGATCCATCATGAGAAAACATCTGCTTATCGCTGGTGCGCTGCTGTCCTGCGCGGTAGCGCACAGCCAGAGCCCTCCCGCCGCCGTGGGCGCGGCGGCCGATTTCCCGGCCGGCGCCCAGGTGCCAGGCGCCACCGAGCTCGCCGGGCGCCTGTCCGGCCACACTTATGTGACGAAACTCGCCAATGGGGTGAGCTGGAGGATGGAGTTCAACACCTCCGGCTACGCGTTCTTCAACATCAGCACCGGCGCCCGCGACTCGGCGAAGTGGCGCGCCGAGGAGGGACGTGCCTGCTTCGAGTTCCGCGGCACGTTCCCTTCGGGCTGCTCGGAATTCCGGGTGCTCGGCGACGGGCTTTACCTCAAACGCGCCAGCACCGGCGAAATCCTCGCGCTGGAACCAAAGTAGCCCGCCCTTATTATTCGGGCATGAGCGATGCCGTACCTGCTCCCGTCGAAACCAAGCCCTCGTGGGGCGCAACGCTGCGGGTGTACGCCGAGCCCGCCACCATCCGCATGCTGTTCCTGGGGTTCTCGGCCGGGCTGCCGCTCTTGCTGGTGCTGGGCACCTTGAGCTTTCGGCTGCGCGAGGCGGGCGTGGACCGCGCCACCATCGGGTATTTCAGCTGGGTGGGTCTGGCGTACGCATTCAAGTGGGTCTGGGCGCCGCTGGTGGACCGGCTGCCGATCCCGGTGCTGTCGCGGCTGCTCGGACGCCGGCGTGCCTGGCTGCTGCTGGCGCAGGCGCTGATCGTGGCCGGCCTCGTCGGCATGGCGCTGACCGATCCGCAGCGCTCGCTCGAGACCGTGGTGTGGTGCGCGCTGTTGGTGGCGTTCGGCTCGGCCACGCAGGACATCGCGCTGGATGCGTTCCGCATCGAATCGGCCGATGCCCGGCGCCAGGCGGCGCTCGCCGCGTCCTACCAGACCGGTTACCGGCTGGCGATGATTTGGGCCGGCGCCGGCGTGCTGTGGATCGCGGCGCGTTCGGAGATCGCGAATGCGGCCCTCTACCAGCACGCCGCCTGGCAGACTGCGTACATCGTCATGGCCGGGTCGATGGCGGTGGGCGTGCTCACGGTGTTGCTGTCGCCCGAGCCGGTACGCCGCGTTCTGCCGCCCTCGCGCGACGCCGCCGCCTGGCTGCACGAGGTGGTGGTGGAGCCGTTCGCCGAGTTCCTGCGGCGCTATCGCTGGCAGGCGGTGTTGATCCTTTCGCTGATCGCCGTCTACCGCATCAGCGACGTGGTGATGGGCATCATGGCCAACCCGTTCTACGTGGACATGGGCTACAGCAAGGACGAGGTCGCGGCCGTTTCCAAAATCTACGGCGTGGCGATGACCTTGCTCGGCGCGTTCATTGGCGGCGTGCTGTCGCTCAAGCTCGGCGTCATGCGCGTTTTGATGCTGGGCGCGGTGCTGTCGGCCGCGACCAATCTGATGTTCGCCTGGCTCGCGGGCATCGGCCACAATCTGCCGGCGCTGATCGCGGTGATCTCGGCCGACAACCTGGCCGGCGGCATCGCGTCGGCGGCGTTCATCGCGTATCTGTCAAGTCTCACCAATGTCAACTATTCGGCCACCCAGTACGCGCTGTTCAGCTCGATGATGCTGCTGTTGCCCAAATGGATCGCTGGGTTTTCCGGCAGGTTCGTCGACGTGTTTGGCTACGGGCAGTTCTTTACCTCGACCGCGCTGCTCGGGGTTCCGGTGCTGCTGTTGGTGTGGCTTGCGTCAAGGGCCCATCGTGCCGAATCGATTTCACAATGACGCCACGCACACTTTTTTCGTAAAAAATGGTACCATTTTGGCTCCAAAATGGAGCACATGATGACCAGTCTTTCGATCAAAGATGTTCCTTCCGAGACGGCCGATCGGCTGCGTGATCGCGCGGCCCGCAATTTCAGGTCGCTGCAGGGCGAACTGCTCGCGATCATCGAAGCCGCCGCGAACGACGATCGTGGCCAGCTCTCGCCACCCGCGCCACTCGCGCGTCTGAATCTGACCGCGCTGCGTCCGCGCCCGGCACCTAAAACGGTCGAGCAGATCGCAGCCGAATTGCGCGAGCTGTTCCCCGCGCCGGCCCAGACCGCGCAGCGCTCGGTCGACATCGTGCGCGAACTGCGCGATTCGCGCTGACGGCGGCCGCTTCATGAGCAGCGATCGCTGGCCGGCACCCGCGCCGCCGCGCCGGCTCATCGTCGCCGAACCGCCGGCGGCCTACCTGATTCGGCCGCCGCTGGTGGTCGATTGCAGCCTCATCGCGGCGCTGCTGTTCCAGGAGCCGGAGCGCGACGAAGCGCAGGCGCGGCTGTTCGGCCGCAGCCTGCATGCGCCCGCGCTGATCGATTTCGAGATCGTCAGCGTCGCCGTCAAGAAGCTCAAGCGCGGTGAGAGCGCGGTGGTGGCCGAAGGCATTGCGCGGCTCGACGTGTTTCCGATCGAGCGGCATGAGGTCGATCCGGCCGAAACGCTCAAGCTCGCAATGAAGTACCAGATCACCGGCTACGACGCCGCCTACCTCTGGCTCGCGGCCGAGTTGCGTGCGCCGCTGGCCACCTTTGACCGGCAGCTTGCAACGGCCGCGCAGGCGCATTTGAGCGCGTTGCGCTGAGGTTTGGACGGCCAAGGAGGCGGTCAAGCAGATCACTAGGCACTTTGCTATTAACAATGTAGCTACAAAACCATATAGGGCAAGCGTCAAAACCCTGAAACATTCAGATTATTCCCTCGGCTTATGTCGATTCGAGTCGTCGCGGCGCCCATTGCATGGGCGACAACCGCGCGGCTTCACGAGCCGTTTGCGATTTACCCATCTTTACGCCCGCTTCATTCCGCGCGCCGCCCGCGTTGGGCAAGATGGCGCGATCCCAGCAAAATCGTTTCCATGCAGCACCTCTTGATGATCGAAGACGACCGGCGCCTGGCCGCGATGGTCGGCGAATACCTCGGCCAATCCGGCTACGGCATCACCCATGCTGAAGACGGCCTGAGCGGCTTGGCGAAGCTGCAGGATCCGGGTCAGGATCCGCCGCCCGACCTCGTGATCCTCGACCTCATGCTGCCCGACATCGACGGGCTCGAAGTCTGCCGGCGCATCCGCGCGCTGGCGCCGCAGTTCGCGCAGGTGCCGGTGCTGATGCTCACCGCCAGGGGCGACCCGATGGACCGCATCATCGGCCTCGAACTCGGCGCCGACGATTACCTGCCCAAGCCGTTCGAGCCGCGCGAATTGCTCGCCCGAGTCCGCGCGGTGCTGCGCCGCCGTGGCGAGCCGGCGACGCCCGCATCGCGCCGCATGACCTTCGGCTCGCTCGAAATCGACCGCGATGCGCGCACCGTGTCGATCGCGGGCGAGTTGCGCGAGCTCACCTCCTATCAGTTCGACCTGCTTGCCGCCCTGGCCGAGCGCGCCGGCCGGGTGCTCACGCGCGACCAGATCATGGAAGCGGTGCGAGGGCGCGAGCTGGAAGCATTCGATCGCTCGATCGACGTGCACATGGGCCGCATCCGCGCTCAGGTGGAAGCCGACGCGAAGAACCCCAAGCGCATCCTCACGGTGCGCGGCGTCGGCTATGTGTTCGCGAAACACCAAGAGTAGATGTTGGCCCCCCGGCTTTTCACTCGCTGCGCTCCTGTAACTCCTCCCCCCACGGGGGTGGCTCGGCCGCTTTGGGAGCGGCCCGGCGGCGGCCGGGTCTGGTTCTCTTCCGAAAACCCAAGTTTTCAGGGCAGCTTCGTTTGAGCGCCGAGCCTGCTATTGCTTCGACTGTTCGCCCCGAGCGTCCGGTCCGCCGCTTGCAGTTGCGCCTTTACTTTCGCATCTGGCTGGCGGTGGTGCTGGCGGTCGCGGTGCTGATCTTTCTGGTGGGACTCGCTTGGCGGCTGTCGGCGGATCCGCCGCTGCGCGATGCGGTGGTGCGCGATGCGACCGGGCAGATCGTCGGCCGTGGCCACTCGTTGCGGTCTGCTCGCCAGGCCGATCGCAGCGATCGCACTGAACGAGATGAACAAGCCGCCGGCCGCCGGCCGGGTGGCGCAGCCGACCCGGCCGGTGCCGACGAGCGCGAGGCGCCCAGCCGGTTCATCGTGCCGGGCGACCATCCCGACCCGGCCGGCTGGGGGCCTGGGCCGGCGTTCGTGATACAGATGGACGACGGCCAGCTGCACTATGTGCACCTGCCACGGCCGGTCGGCCGCTCGTTCTGGAACCGGCCGCCATTCGGTTTTTTCTGGACCTTGGCGCTGGTCGGCATCGGCGTGGCGCTGGCCACGTATCCGATCGTGCGCAAGCTCACGCGCAGTCTGGAGCGGCTGCACACAAGCGTCGAGCAGTGGGGCGCGGGCGACCTTTCGGCGCGCGCGCCGGTGGTCGGCAATGACGAGGCGGCGTTCCTCGCGCGCCGCTTCAACCATGCGGCCGAGCGGATCGAGACGCTGGTGGCGTCGCACAAGTCGCTGTTGGCCAATGCGTCGCACGAGTTGCGGTCACCGCTCGCGCGGATCCGCATGGGGCTGGAGCTGATGGGGGACAAGCCGTCGCCCGCATTGAAAAGCGAACTCGCGCGCAACGTCACCGAGCTGGATCAGTTGATCGACGAAATCCTGCTCGCGAGCCGGCTCGATGCGCGGGAGGCCGACGTGGGCACGATCGAAGCGGTCGATCTGGTGGGCATCGCGGCCGAGGAATGCGCCCGCACCGGCGCGGAACTGGATGCGGGCGAGGCCGAAGTCATGGTCAGCGGCGTGGCCCGGCTGCTGCGCCGCGCGGTGCGCAACCTGCTGGAGAACGCGCGCCGCTATGGGCGCGGCGAAGTGGAACTCACGCTGCGGCGCCACGCGGGCGAGGTGCTTATCACGGTGAGCGACCGCGGCGCGGGAGTTCCGCCGTCCGAGCGCGAGCGCATCTTCGAACCGTTTTATCGCGCGGCCGGCGCCAGCGAGCGCGAAGGCGGCGTCGGCCTCGGTCTGGCGCTGGTCAAGTCGATCGCAGAGCGCCACGGCGGCAAGGTGCGCTGCGAGGAGCGGCCCGGGGGCGGCGCGAGTTTCGTGCTGGAACTGCCAGTGGCTTCCTGATTGGCGCAAAAACAGCCCTGAAGACCGGGCAAGGCGCGCAATAGTTGGCAGACAAGAAAGTGTCCGACTCGGTAGACTTAATCTATTGCTGTCACGCATCTTGAGCCGGGGTCCCAGCAAGGGTTGCTCGAAGGACCCGCCGGCCATACCAGAGTCTCCTTCAAGTTGCATTCAAGGACTTGTTCAGCCACCCTTCGCGGTGGCTGTTTTTTTGCTGCGTTGAAAAGAGTCGAGGTCTGGGCCAAAACCTGAGCCAAAAATGCTGTCCGAGCACGTGCAGTGGCGATTTTCAGCTACATTTTCTCTAGCACACGCTCGGCGCTCACATCGTTCAGGCAGCGGGTGTGGCCGAGTGGGCAGACCCGCTCGAAACAGGGCGCGCAGTCAAGCGGCGGGTGGTAGGTCGGATCGTCCTTGAGCCAGATCACCTGGGCCGCGTCGCTGAGCGGCGGCGTATGGCGCGGGCTCGACGATCCGAACACCGCTACCTGTCGCACGCCGAACGCGGCCGCCACGTGCATCAGGCCGGAGTCGTTGCTCACCACCGCATGCGCGCCCGCGATCACCGCGAAAGCTTCCGCTAGCGAAGTCTTGCCCGCCAAGTTGATCGATCGGCCCGGCGCGGCGGCGGCGATTTCATCGCAAAGCGGCGCTTCCTTGGCCGACCCGAGCAGCACCACGGGTTGCGGCAGCTCGCGCGCCAACTGGCCGAAGCGCGCGGTCGGCCAACGCTTGGCCGGGCCGAACTCGGCGCCCGGCGCGAAAGCGACGTGGCCACCGCGTTCCAACCCAAGCCGCGCGAGCGCCGCCGTAAGGTCGGCACCGGCCATCGTCAGATGCGGCCGGTCTTGCTCGACGCCTGGCTCACCGGCCAGCGCCGAATAGAACGCGACCATTGGCGGCCGATTCTTGGGGTTGCGCAGCCGGTGCGTGAGCAGGCCGACCCGCGCCTCGCCCAGGTAGCCGACGCGCTTTGGGACTCCCGCCAGAAACGGCAGCAGGGCACTCTTGAGGGAGTTGGGCAGTACGTAGGCAATATCGAAGCGCCCCGCAAGCTCCCTGCCAAGCGAATGCCGCGCCGCGAGTTGCACGCCGCCATGGCGAAACGGAAATTCGATGACTTCGGCGACTTGCGGCATCACCCGATAAACCGGCGCCACCCAGGGCAGCGCGCCGACCGTGAGCCGTTCGCCGCGTGCCGCGAGCCGCGCGAGCAGCGGCTCGGTCATCACCGCATCGCCGATCCACTGGGGCGCGACGACGAAGCTTTCGATACCCTTCGGCGGATGGGTCAATGCCCCGCGCCGACGTGCTCGCCGGCCTTGAGCTTGTACTCGGTGCCGCAATACGGGCACTTGGCTTCACCGGTCGCGGCCACGTCCAGGTATACGCGCGGGTGGCTGTTCCAGAGATTCATGTCGGCCAGCTTGTTCGGGCAGTAGACACCGCCCCATTCGTTGAGCTGTTTGGCCAGCAACTCGATCGGCGCGTCTTTTGCCTTAAGCGGTGTGGTGCTCATCGCGATCAAACCTTGGTGAGCCAGTGGGCGTATTTTTCGTTGCGCCCGTTGACGATGTCGAAAAAGGCGTTCTGAATTTTCTCGGTTACCGGCCCGCGCGAACCGGCGCCGATTTCGAGCCGATCGAGCTCGCGAATCGGTGTGACCTCGGCCGCGGTGCCGGTGAAGAACGCTTCGTCGGCGATGTAGACCTCGTCGCGCGTGATGCGCTTTTGCACCACCTCGACGCCCAGATCCTTGGCGATGTGGAACACCGTGTTGCGGGTGATGCCATTCAAGGCGCCGGCCGACAGGTCGGGGGTGTAGATCACGCCGCGCTTGATGATGAAGATGTTCTCGCCCGCGCCTTCGGAGACGAAGCCCGACGCGTCGAGCAGCAGCGCTTCGTCATAGCCGTCATCCAGTGCTTCCATGTTCGCGAGGATCGAGTTGCTGTAGTTGGAGACGGCCTTGGCCTGCGTCATCGTGATGTTGACGTGATGGCGGGTGTAGCTCGACGTCTTGACCCTGATGCCTTTTTTCAGGCCCTCTTCACCCAGATAAGCGCCCCAGGGCCAGGCCGCGACCATCAGGTGGATCGTGTTGCCTTTCGGACTCACGCCCATCTTTTCCGAGCCGATCCAGGTCAGCGGACGGAGGTAGCAGGACTTCAGGTTGTTCTCGCGCACCACCTGCTGCTGCACTTCGTTGACCTGCTCCTGGGAAAATGGAATCTTCATGCGCAGGATCTTCGCGCTGTTGAACAGACGCTCGGTGTGCTCCTGCAGCCGGAAGATCGCGGTGCCGCTCTGGGTGTCATAGGCGCGCACGCCTTCGAATGCTCCGCAGCCGTAGTGCAAGGTGTGGGTCAGCACGTGGATTTTCGCGTCGCGCCAGTCGACCATCGCACCGTCGATCCAGATCTTGCCGTCGCGGTCGGCCATCGAAGGGGCTTGAGCACTCATGAAGATTCCTTGGGAGCTGTCGCCGACACAGCCGGCAAATCGGCCGATTTTACGACCCGTTGCCGGCGTTCGCGGTCTCCGCGCGGGCTGGATCGGGCAACGCCGGGCGCGCCTGCGTCGCTTCCGGCTCAGCCGGCCGCACCAGTTCCCAGCGCGCGAGCTTGCCGCCCGCGAATTCGCAGGTCACATGCGAGCCGCCGTTATCGGTCCAGCGGAAGACCTCGGGTTGTTCGTCCTTGGGTGACTTCAGCTCGCCCAGCGCGCGCGTCAGTGCCAACACATGCAGCAGGGTCACGCCGGATTTCAGCTTTGCGTTGAGCATCACGGCGCTGGCAACCCAGCCGACCGGGTGCTTGGCCGCGCGCTGCAGCACGGTGGTGGCGCGCGTGAAGCTGAGCAGCATCCACATCACGATGCCGCCAACGCCCATCGCTACTCCAGGCCAACCGTAGGCCCGGTATGCCAATCCGACGAGCGTCACGCCGAACAGCGCGACTGCGATCCTCTGCCAATTCATCGTCGTCATTGTGACTTGCCTCGTCGCCGACGCGAGGTGCGCAAGCAAGCAGTGAAACCGCGGGCGGTGCCTTCAGCGGACCGCCCTAAACCGTCAACCGTTAGGCAAGGCCGAGTCCGATCGGCCGCGGCGGCGCACCCAGGTCGAGCCAGTGGTCGGGATGGCAGGTGAACAGCAGCACCTGATGCCGCTGTCCGGCGTCGTAGAGCACGCGCTTCATCCGCGCGAGGCGCGGCGCGTCGCTGTGTACCAGCGCGTCGTCCAGGATGATCAACGTCGGTTGCCCTGCTTCTTTCAGCAAATCCGCATAGGCGAGCCGGCTGATCACGCCTATCTGCTCGCGCGCGCCGAAGCTTAGGGAATCGTAGGGTGAATGCGACGTCGTGCCGCCCGCTGTGCCGGGGCGCAACAGCGCGGCGGGCGCAAGGTCTTCGGCAATTTCGAGCTGCGCGTCCGCGAACAGCATTTTCAAATAGCGGATCACGTGCCTGGAAAGCGGTGCTTGCAGGCGCTGCGTCGCGGCGCGGCGCTCGCGCTCGAGCAGGTCGCGCAGCATCGAAAGCGCGTCGGCGCGCAGCCTCAATTCGCGCGCGCGTCGCTCGGCCGCTTCGAGCCGCACGGCGAGCGCGGCGCGGTCTTCCTCGAGCGACTGCGCTCCCGCGTCTTCGAGCCGGTCGCGCAGCCGCGTGATTTCGTTTTCGCGCTCGCGGAATTCCTGTTCCGCGTTCGCCGCGCTTTTGCCCAGGCGCTCGACATCGGCCTCGAGCACGTCGGGCTGCTGTGCCTCGATGCCTGTCTTGCGCTGCGCCACGCTTGCCGCGAGCGCTCCCGAGTCACGCCGCATCTCGATCAGTTGCAGTTGCGCTTCCTCGCGGCCCTGCTGCCAGGCGGGCGCGTTCAGCGCTTGAGCGAGGGTCAGATGCTCCGCCCGCGCGGCCTCCACCTTGGTGGCCGCGCGGCTCGATTCGATCTGGGCCGCTTGCGCCTGCTTCGCAACCTCGGCACGGTCTGCCAGTGCGGCTTCGTGGCGGGCTTGCGCCTCTTGCAAAGGCAGCGTGGCCGCTCCGTCGGCCGGCGGCAAGGCGCGCAACTTTTCGTCGGCTTCGACCACGCGACGTCGCTGCTCGGCGAGTTCGGCACGCAGAGCGTCCAGACCGTCGCGCGCCAACGCCTTAAGCGCCTTTTTGCTTTGGGCGACATCGCTTTGCGCTTTACCAAGCAGGGCAAAGCGCGCCTCGGCGTCTTCGACCAAGCCGACGCCAAGCCGCTGAAGATCAGCCTGTTGGCTCGATTGCAGCGGTGCTTCCTCAAGCGCAAGGTCGGCCAGTCCGGTGTTGCCGGGTTCCACCGTGATGCGGCCGACGCCGGGGATCGAAAGCGTTGCCGATCGTTCGATCAGGCGCTGGCCCGAGCCGGTCAACGGCTCACCGCTGAAGGTGACGCCATCGACGTCGAGATCAAATGCAATGCGCGTCGTCGCCGCGTCGCGCCGGATTTGCAACTCACGCAGCTTGCCGTGGCGCTCGCGCAGCTTCTCGATCAAACCTTGTGGCATTTCGTTTTGCAACGCGGCGGTTTGCGCATCGCTCAACTGGGTTGCTTCGCGCACCGCCTCCGCGAGATTCTTGCCAAGTGCGCCGCCTCTTTGTTCTGCCTCGTCCCTACGCTGCCGCAACGTGAGCCGCAAATCGGCGGTCTGGGCCGAGGTCAGTGCCTGAACGGCGCGCTGGCAAGCCGCGTCCGCTTGTTCTTGTCGATTTGCCCCGCGCTTGCCTGCGTCGACTGCATCGGCTGCCGCTTTCTCGGCCAGCGCAAGGGCTTGCTGGCGCGCCGCAAGGTTGCTTTGGTCGAGTTCGTGTCGCGACAGCTTTTCTTGCACGAGCTTGATTCGCTGACCCAGTTGCTCGCGGCGCTCTTCGTCGGCCTTGAGCGCTCGGCGCTGTTCTTCAATCGCGCCCAGCGCCTTGGCGGCGTCGGCTTGCTGCAGGCGAAACACTTCCCACGGTTTGGCGTCGCGATCGGCCGCAACCTTTGCGGTAAGCGTTGCCAGCGAATCGACCTGCTGCTGGTAGCTGGTGATGCGCAGGTCGATTTCCGCGCATTGCGCGCCGAGTTCCGCCCGGTCTTTCAGCGTCTCGGCCAACACCCCGCGTGGTTTGCCTGCACCGGTCAGCAGCAATTCGCGCTCGGCCTCTACCTGCGCGAGTACCGCATCGCCGTGACTGCTGGCGACTTCGCTGGCCGATTGATCGAGTGCCCGCCGCAGATGGCCGCTCGCGTGGGCGACCGCTTCATGCACGTCCTGGCCTGATCCCTGTTCGATCCAGAGCAGACCCGGAATGCCCCAATGCTCGGCTTTGCTGGCGCCGCGGTCAGACAAATCGAAGCCGAGCAACTTCGCCAGATGGCGCTCGGCCTCTTCGCCGTCGAGCCCCTGCGTGCCCCAATGCAAGCTACAGCGCTTCTTTTGAAAAATCTTGACGAGCCGGTAGTTCTGGTCGGCGATTTCGAAGTCCAGCTCGACGGTCGGCGTCGCAGCGGCGTCGTCCAGCGGAATAAGGTCCTTGATGCTGCTGGAGCGATGGCGCTCGAAGAACGCGGCGCGAATCGCTCGCACCACCGTGCTCTTGCCCGCTTCGTTCGGGCCGGTGAACAGGTTCAGGCCGGGCGCGAGATTGGCGAGCTCGAATGGCTGCCTGAATTGCCGAAGCTGCTCGATCCTGATGCGCTTGAGCTTCATGTGGCGGCCTTCCCGGTGCCGCGTTCGCGCAGGATGCCGGCCAGCAAACCGAGCGCATGGGTTGCCACCTCGGCTTGGTCGCCGTGCTGACGCTCGCGCAACTCGGTCAGCACGTTGGCAAGGTAACCGTCAGCGGCAAGCGCCGCGATGTCCTCGGCAGTCGGCTGCAAACGCAACCCGTCGAGTTCCGCGCGCACGCTGCGGCAGCTCGCTTCGGCCAAGCCAATCGCGCCGC
>JBDTRV010000019.1:0-12002 GCA_039931475.1 Burkholderiales bacterium
TGGTCAAGAAACTCGAACAACTGAGCGCCGACAGCAAGAGCGGCGCCGAACTTCCCATTGCCGTCAAAGATTCGGCGCAGCAAATCTGGCTCGCGGGCCTCGGCGCTTTCGCCAAGGCGCAGGAAGAAGGCGGCAAGGTGTTCGACGCGCTGGTCAAGGAAGGCATGAGCCTGCAACGCAAGTCGCAGATCGACGCCGAGGAGCGCATCAGCGGCGCCGCCGAGCGCATGACGACCCTGGCCAATAACATCTCGATCAAGGCGACCGGGCAGTGGGACAAGCTCGAGAACATCTTCGAGGGCCGCGTGTCCAAGGCGCTCAAGCGGCTCGGCGTGCCGTCGGCCAACGACATCGAAGGGTTGAGCCGCAGGATCGAGGAGCTGACGCAGGAAGTGCGCGCACTTTCGAAAAGTGCGGGCAACGCGCGCCGTGAGTCCGTGACCGATGCGGCCGCCTCGCCGGCCCCGGCCGCGGCGCCGGCCAAGCGCACGCCGCGCAAAAAGGCAGATCCCAAAAAATTGGCTTGAGGCCGCCGACCGCGCAGCTTTGCCGATCGCGCAAACAGCCACCTTGTGCGCCTGTTGGCTCATCCCGGCAGAGCGCGCAGCGCGGATAATTGGCCGGCGTCGTCAGCGCCGCGCAAGCGACCGCAACGCCAATGCCTGATTCGGCAAACGCGATCCCGACTCCTCGGGCCGCGAAGAACAACGGAGACAGATCAAGCCCCATGGCGAAAAAGGCGTCACGCCGCACCGCCGAGCGGATCCTCGAGGTCACGCTCGAACTGTTCAACCGCTTCGGCGAGCCGAACGTTTCAACGACGCTGATCTCGGCCGAGTTGTCCATCAGCCCGGGCAATCTGTACTACCACTACCCGGCCAAGGAAGAGCTGATCAACTCGCTGTACAACCGCTACGAAGCGGCGCTGTTCGAGCTGCTGGCCGCGAGCGACGACGTGCGCGACGTCGAGGACGCCTGGTTCTTCCTGCACAGCCTGTTCGAACTGATCTGGGAGTACCGCTTTCTGTATCGGGACCTGAACGACCTGCTGTCCAACAACCGGCGGCTCGAAACCCATTTTCAGACGGTGCTCAAGAACAAGACGCGCGCCGCCCGCGCCCTGCTGGAGGGCATGGACCGCGCCGGCAACCTGGCGATCGCCGCGCGCGCGGCGCCGGCGGTCGCGACCAGCATGGTGGTGGTGCTGACCTACTGGCTGAGCTACGAATATGTGAGCAATCCGCGCCACGCGCTGGAGCCCGAAAGCGCGCAACAGGCGCTACTGCGCGGCGCGCTGCACGTGCTTGGACTGTTGGCGCCGTACCTGCAAGCCGGCCAACGTGAGCACTTGATGAAGCTCGCAGCCGCCTACGAATCTGACGGCGATTTGCCATCAGGCTTGGTGTCACAGCCTGAAACACGGTAAAACGCAACAAAACGAAAGAACAAGGCGCATGGCCAAATGGACCGCCTTCCCCTACCCGGCCGAGCACGCGACCAGTGCCGCCGTGGTGAAGAAAAACTGGGCGCGCCTGCACGTCGGCGATGCCGAGCCGCGGCCCGAGGATGCCGCGCTGCTTGATGCCTGGGCGCTGTACCACAGCGGCGAGTTTCAGCACGCGGTCGAAGCCGGCTTGGCGCTCGGCGGCGCCGGCAACACGGTGGCCAATCGGGCGACCTGCATTTACGCCAACTACCTTGAAAAGAAGGAGAAAACCCGGCTCGACCTTTACCTGCTGGTGGCCGAGCGCGCCGAAGCGCAGGCCAAGGCAGAGCCCGACAACCCGAGCGCCTGGTTCTGGCTTGCGTTCAGCCTCGGCCGCTACAGCCAGGGCATCAGCGTGGCCAAGGCGCTCGCCTTGGGCACCGGAAGCAAGGTCAAGGAGGCGCTGGAACGGGTGATCGAGCTGCGCCCGGACCATGCCGACGCGAACGTCGCTTTAGGCGCTTTCCATGCCGAGGTGATCGACAAGGTCGGCCCGCTGATCGGTGGCATGACCTACGGCGCCAAAAAGGAAACCGGCCTGAAGCTGTTCCAGACCGCGCTGGTGCTGAACCCCGGCTCGCCGATCGCGATGGTCGAGTACGCCCATGCCATGGTGATGCTCGAAGGCGACCAGCGCATGAAGGAAGCGACCCGGCTGTACGAGCAGGCGGCGGCCTGCAAGCCACTCGACGCCGCGATGCGGCTCGACATCGAGATGGCGAAGGCGGCGTTGGCCGACTAGGGCCACCGCTTGCCGACGTCGCTCCTGATTCGATAGCTGTTCACGTCCAGCCGACGAGCGGAAAGCGGCCAAATTGTTCCAGAGTCAGCCGCCAGCCGAGGCTGGGTCATCCCAACTGCGCGCGCAATGCGGCCACCGCCACCGGTGCCGGATGCAACTGGCGACTGCGCCCGGCTTTGGCGAGCTGGCCCGGCACCTCGTGGCCGACGATTTGCGGCATCTGGCGTGCCGCCGCCAATAGTTTGTCGATGTTGATGCCGGTGTCGTAGCCCATCTCATCGAGCATGTTGATCGCGTCTTCGCTCGAAATGTTGCCGCTTGCGCCCGGCGCATAGGGGCAGCCGCCCAGGCCCCCGAGCGAGCCGTCGAAACGGTCGATGCCGCGCTGTACCGACGCGAGCACGTTGGCCAGGCCCATGCCGCGCGTGTTGTGGAAGTGGAAGGTGCGCTGCAGATCGGCAAAGCGCTCGATCACCGCGTCGGCGATGCGCGCGACCTGCGCCGGTTGCGCCATGCCGGTGGTGTCGCAGAAGCTGATGCCACGCACGCCCAGGTCGGCAAAGCGCTGAGCCCATTCGAGCATCCGCGCTTGCGGCACCTCGCCTTCCATCGGGCAGCCGAAGCTGCATGAGAGCGACACGTTGATCGGCGTTGTTCCGTCCACGTGCCGGATCACATCGGCCAGCGCCGCGAAGCTCTGCTCGCGTGTCATGCGCAGG
Source organism: Burkholderiales bacterium (assembly GCA_039931475.1). Classification (GTDB taxonomy): domain Bacteria; phylum Pseudomonadota; class Gammaproteobacteria; order Burkholderiales; family Burkholderiaceae_C; genus JBBPYC01. The sequence goes on from JBDTRV010000019.1 coordinate 2,948, forward strand.
TTCGCGAGGTTGTGGGTTTCCGAGACCGACATCACCAAATTCAGTTCGTCGGCCTTCGACTCCATGGCTCGCTCGGCCCCTCGCAGATTGGGCACCAGCACCGTGTACTCGACGCCTGGCACGCGCCTGATCCGGCCCATTACCTCCTCAGCGTCGCGCAGCATCGGAATCGCCTTGGGCGACGTGAACGAGGTCACTTCGATCTTCGCGTAGCCGCATTCGGAAAGCGCGTCGACCAGTGCGACCTTGGTGTCGGTCGGAACGAACTCCGGCTCGATCTGAAAACCGTCGCGGGTGGCGACTTCGTTGAAGTAGATGCGTTTCATCGCCAATCCTTTCATTGCACCAGTCCGCGCTCACGCAGCGCCGCGATCTGCTCGGCAGTCAGACCGATCTCTGCCAGCACCTGATCGCTGTCCTGCCCCACTGCCGCTGGCGCGTTGCGGTGGTGCTGCCCCGGTGTGCGCGACAGCTTCGGGCAGATGCCGGGCACGGCCAGCTCGGTGCCGTCGTCCATCCTCACCGATTCGATCATGCCGCGCGCCCTGTAGTGCGGGTCGGCCGCGATGTCGGCCACGGTGTAGATGCGGCCGGCTGGCACCGAAGCCTTGTCGAGCGCGGCCAGCACGTCGGCAACCGAATGTCTCGCGGTCCACTTGCCGATCGCGGCGTCGAGTTCCGCCACCCTTGCGACCCGGCCGGCGTTGTCAGCCAGCGCGGGATCGCTCGCAAGGTCTTCACGCGCGATCACGCCCATCAGGCGGCGGAAAATGCTGTCGCCGTTTCCCGCCACCAACGCATAGCCGCCGTCCGCGCAAAGATACGCATTGCTCGGCGCGATGCCCGGCAACGCACTGCCGGCGGCTTCGCGCACCGCACCGAACGCGCTGTATTCGGGCAGCAGACTTTCCATGCAGTTGAACACCGCCTCGTACAGCGCGACGTCGATCACCTGCCCCTTGCCCGACTTCTGCCGTTCGGCCAAAGCGAGCAGGATGCCGATCACGCCGTGCAGCGCCGCGAGCGTGTCGCCGATGGATACGCCGACCCGCACCGGCACCCGGCCCGGCTCGGCCGTGAGATGGCGCAAGCCGCTCATCGCCTCGGCCACCACGCCGAAGCCGGGCCGATCGCGATACGGGCCGGTTTGGCCGTAGCCGCTGATGCGCAGCATGATGAGGCGCGGGTTGATCTCGAGCAGTTGCTCCGGCCCCAAGCCCCAGCCTTCCATCGCGCCGGGGCGGAAATTCTCGATCAGCACGTCAGCCTGCGCCGCGAGTTTGCGCACGATGTCTTGCGCATCCGGTGCCTTCAGATCGAGCGCGATCGAGCGCTTGTTGCGCGACTGCACCTGCCACCAGACCGAAGTGCCGTCTTTCAGCAAGCGCCACTTGCGCAACGGATCGCCCGCGCCCGGCGGCTCGATCTTGACCACGTCGGCGCCGAAGTCGGCCAGGGTCTTAGCCGCGAACGGCCCCGCGATGAGCTGGCCGAGTTCGAGCACCTTGAGGCCGGAGAGCGGTGCGCCGGCAAGAGCGGAGTTCGAAGAGGTTGAGGCGTTGTTCATGGGTCGAAGTTTGCCGCCCGGAGCGCCAGCCGTCTATTGGCGTTTGGTGCGAGAAGCGTTCGCGTTTTGCGAAGACCTGCCGGCAGCGCCGCCTGTTGTAGCGCGAGCAGCATCGCAGCACCCGCGCGCAAGGTGATCCAGTCTTCCGCCAGCAGCTCGACGAACGGGATTGGCGTGCGAGCTGCGGCGAGCAGGTGCGCGGCCGGAAGCACCAGCACGAGTTCGTCGGTGCGAAACGGCAGCACGTCGAGTCCCGCTGTGTCGGGGCCTTGCACGAACACGCCGAGATCGGCCCGGCCCTCGCGCAGGGCATTCACCACGCCTTCGGATACCTGCTCTTCCACGTCCACGCGCAGGTCCGGCCGCAGCCGGCCATAGCCCGCAAGCAGCGGCGGCAGGAACTGATTGAGAGCGGCGGTGCTCGCGGCCAACCGGATGTGGCGCGCGATGCCAAGGCGCAGGTCGGTCAGCTCGCCGCCGAAGCGGGCGAGGTTGTAGCGGCTTGGCACGAAGAGGCAGCTCGCGCAATCGGCCCGCGCTTTTTCGATCTGAGTTGATCAGATCAGGCTGTCAGGCGCTGCGATCGGGCGCCGCTGCCGCGTCCTGCGCGCCACCTGCCGTGCCGCCCGCGCCATCCGCGCCCTCCGCCGAGGCGGCCGTCGCCGCCAGCACCGCATCGAGCTCGCGCGCGAGTTCGGCTTCGATCTTGTCCTTGAACATGCCGGCGATCAGGCCAAGGCTTGCTTCCAGCTCGAACCGGTTGGCGCGCACGCTGAGCGTGCCTTCGACTCCGCCGCGCTTGAAGCCGACTTCGTCATGCGTGACGCCTTCGGTGTAGCTGCATTCGAGTTCGAACTCCCGCTGCGCCCTCTCGGCCCAGCGCTGCGCGGCCCGGCGCGCCTCGCCCAGGCCCAGATGGTGCGGACGTTGGATGCTGATGTCGGCCATGGATTTCCTGTTGTGAAAAGTCAATCGTCGGGAGCGCCCGACATGGGGCTGGCCCGGGCAGGATCATTCGATCGGGAATCATTCGGGCAAATGATGCGCCGGCCCGGGGTGCGCCAGCCCGGCGTGCCCGGGCGTTGCGGCGAAAAGAAGGTGCCGCGACTCATGCCGCGGCCGCCTTACGCGGCCACAACGCTGCAAAGAGAAACAGCGCTGCAAGCACAAGATCGAACCCACCTGCCGCCAGCAGCAGGCGGTTTCCCAAGCCACTGGAAAACAGTGCGAAGCTGGCAGCGAAGTACGCCGTCTTGCCGATGGCGCCCGCGATCAACACCGGCATGCACATGGCCGGGCGCAGCGCCGCAAGCAGATAGGCCAGGCCCCAGCCGATCACGTTGATCCAGGTGCAGCGGTAGAAGAACAACTGGATCGGATCGCCCAGATTCAGCGAGCCGCTGTACAACTGGGCGAAGTGTTGCGACGGGTCGAGCAGCGCGCTTGCCCCGCCAATGATGTTCCACGCCGCGGCCACCAACAACAACCATTTCAACCAGCTTGCAGACACTTGGATTCCTCGATGGGTGGCGCCGATGGTTCGTTCAGACCGATGCGCGGCTTGACTGTGTGGGCACCCTTGCGCAATGCGAGTTGGCGCTCGCGTTCGACCTTTGGCATTTCGGCCAGGCGCGAGACCGCATCATAAAAGCGCGGCCAGTCGTGCCCTTCGCGCTCGAACAACGCCTCGAAGCCGGGTACGAGTTCATCGTAAGCGGCCATCGCGCCGAAGCGCGCGTTGTTGGCATGGGCAACCCAGAAATCGTAGCCGGCGAACTGCCTCGGTTCGGCGCCGGGTGCTTCTAGCCACTGTTCGCGCAACCGGGCATAGCGCGACCGGAAGCGCTCGATTGCTTCTTTTTTCATAGCTGAGAGTTCATTGCTGACGTGCGGTGAGGCGGTTTTTTCCTCATAAATCCTCTCCAGATCACGGCGTGCGGCTAGCACCAGATCGCGAAACTCCCGGCGCCGAGAGTCGAAGCGCTCGTACTCCACGCGCGCTTCCGGCGTGCCGTGATCGGCCAGCCATTGCGCCGCGCCGAGGCGCTCGACCGCGGTTGCGAACGACTCGTTGAACATGGTGTCGTCCTTCGCGTAGATCTGCTGGTGCGCAAGCTCGTGAAAGATGATGCGCGCCAACTCACCTTCCGGGTACCAGATGAAGGTGCTCACCAGCGGATCGCCGCCGAGCCAGTTGCTCCAGCCGAGAGTGCTATAGGCGGGCACCGGCTGCACGGCGACCTCGAGTCCGCCCGCCTCCAGTTGCCTGGCCAACCCGGTGGCATCGGCTTCAGAGTAGTAACCGCGATAGCCGACACAGCCCGCGACCGGAAAGCACCAGGTCTTGAGCACCAGCGAATCGGGCGGCGCGGCCACCACGTTCCAGACCACCGCGCGCCGGTCGATCCGCGCATAGCGGTGGTAGCTCGCGTTGTCGGGCAGGTGCAGTTCGCTGGCCGCAAAGGCGCGAATCCGCCGCGCGAGTTCGAGCCGCTGCTTGAGGGCGGCGGGCGCCTCGGCGTCCGCGAGCCAGTCGGACACCGGCCGGGCCGCGTTCAAGAGCTTCACGTGGCCCGTGATCGATTGCACGTAGTAGCCAACGCTCGAGCAGCCGGAGACCAACGCAGCCCCGCTCGCGAGAACCCCGACGACGATGACGGCAGCAGCCACCCGCGTGGCGCGGCTACGCCGCTGCGAAAGGTTTCTGGCTGGCGAGGTCGATGTCATCGGGATCGGTAGCGGCTTTGTCCTACGGATGAACAAGATGCCGGCGCATCATGACACCCACGCGGGCTGGGACGATCGGCACATGCCCAGACGCCACGCGCCCGCCCGTTCACCGACGCCACGATAGCCGCCATGGAGTCATTGTCCTGGCTGCAATGGCCCGCGATGGTCGTCACCGTGGCGGCGGCATGGCTGGTGGCCTCCGCCAGCCGAACCCGGCGCAAGGTCGGGTTCTGGCTTTTCCTTTTGCGCAACGTGCTGTGGATCGCTTGGGGTTGGATCGTGAGCGCCCATGCATTGATCGTGTTGCAAGTGGCGTTGGCCGCAATGAACATCCGCGGCACGCTCAAGACGGAAACGCCCGGATGACGATGTGGGCACGGGCCTTGCAAAGCGCGAGCGGCATATTCAACCACCAACGAGGAGACATCCACCATGGCAACTGCAACCAAGAAAACACCCGCGGCCAAGAAGGCCAAGTCGAGCGCGAAGGACGCGCCGGCCTTGCTCAAGGCCGATCACAAAAAGGTCAGTGAACTGTTCGGGCAATACGAGAAGTCCCGCTCCACCGCGAAGAAGAAAGCGCTGGTCGAAAAAATCTGCACCGAACTCACGGTGCATGCCCAGATCGAGGAGGAAATTTTCTACCCAGCCATCAAGAAAGCGCTGAAAGACAAGGAGATGGTGCCCGAGGCCACAGTCGAACACGCGACCTTGAAGCACCTGATCTCGCAAGTGGAAGGCAAGGAACCGGATGGCGAGATGTTCGACGCGAAGATCAAGGTGATGTCCGAATACGTGAAGCATCACGTGAAGGAAGAGGAAGGCGAAATGTTCAAAAAGGCCAAGAGCACGAAACTGGACATGGCGGCCCTGGGCGAGCAGATGATGGCGCGCAAGGAAGAATTGCTGGGGGCGAAGGGGTGACGTTGCTTTGTTGATTTTTTGAGCGCTGTTGGCCAGGCCTCGCCCCGGCCAACAGCCTCAAAAAACACCCAGACGGATCAATCCGGCAAAACAGCCGTAACTTCAATCTCCACCTTCGCCCGCCCCTCCATCAACCCCGCCACCTCCACGCAAGTCATCGCCGGGAAATTCCGCCCCATCACGTCGCGATAGGCGCCGCCGAGCTCCGCAAGCCGCAGGTTGTATTCGACCCGGTCCACCACATACCAGGTCATCCGCACCATGTGCTCGGGCGCCGCACCGCCAGCTTCGAGCACCGCGCGCACGTTCGCCAGCGCCTGCTTCGTCTGCGCGATGAAATCGTCGCTCTCGAATTGCTGCTCGGCGTTCCAGCCGATCTGGCCACCGACGAAGATCCACGTGCCGCGCGCCGCGACGCCGTTCGCATAGCCTTTGGGCACAGCCCAGCCTGGTGGTTGCAGCAGCTTCATGAGATTCCCTTCGCGCAGCTTGAAGCGCTGCAATTTGCCGGTTTCGGTGCGCGGCAGCTTGTCCAGAAAAACGATTTCGCGCGGGTACTTGTAGGGCGCGATGGTGGCTTTGACATGCTCTTGCAGCGCCTTGGCGAGCAGCCCATCGCCGGTCTGCCCGCTCTTGAGCACGCAGAACGCCTTCACGATCATGCCGCGCTCTTCATCGGCCTTGCCGATCACGCCGCACTCGGCCACGGCCGGATGCGTGAGCAGCGCGTCCTCGACCTCCGGCCCGCCGATGTTGTAGCCCGCCGAGACGATCATGTCGTCGTCTCGTGCCTGATAGAAAAAGTAGCCGTCCGCATCCTGGCTGAACGCATCGCCGGGGTAGTTCCAGCCATTTTTCACATACGTTTTCTGCCGTTCGTCTTCGAGGTAGCGGCAGCCGGTCGGGCCAATCACGGCGAGGCGTCCGATCTTGCCGCGCGGCAATTCGTTGCCCTCGTCATCCACCACTTTCGCCTCATAGCCCGGCACCGCTTTGCCCAGCGCATGAGGCCGCAAGTCGCCCGGCTTTGATGAGATGAAGATGTGGAACATCTCGGTCGCGCCGATGCCGTCGACGATGTCGACTCCGCTGGCATCCGTCCACAGCCTGCGCGTCGCATCCGGCAGCGCCTCGCCAGCGCTTACGGCAAGGCGCAGCCCTGCGGTGCCTTTGGTTTTCGCGAACGGCGCCATCTTGCGATAGAAGGTCGGCGCGGTGTAGAGGATGGTCGCGCCTGCCTTGGGCAACAGCTCGACCACGGCTTCGGGCGACAGCGGCCCGTCGGGAAAGTAGATGCTCGCCCCGGCCCACATCGGGAACAGCAGCAGGCCGCCGAGGCCGAAGGTGAACGCGAGTGGCGGCGAGCCGAGCACCACGTCGTCCGGCGTCGCCTTCAGCACATGGCGCGGCCAGGCTTCGCAGGCGGCGAGCACGTCGCGATGCGTGTGGACGGCGGCCTTCGGCGTGCCGGTGGTGCCCGACGTGAACGCGAGCAGTGCCACGTCGTCGGCCGCGGTCGGGCACGGCTCGAAGCGCCCGCTTTTGCCCGCGCACAGCGCGCCCAGATCTTGCGGGTCGCCGGCCGCTCCAAACTTCAAAACGGTTCGCAACACCGGCCGATCGCGCCGCGCCAATTCCAGTTCGCTAAGCAACTTCGCATCGCAGATGGCCAACACCGGTTGCGACTTGTCGATGATGTTGCCCAACTCGCGCGCGCGAAAAAGCGGCATCGTCGCCACCGCGATCAAACCGGCCTTGACCACCGCGAGCCACGCGAGCGCCAAGCCGGGCGAGTTGCCGCCGCGCAGCAGCACCCGGTTGCCGGGCACCAGGCGATGGTCTTCGATCAACACCTGCGCGATGCGGTCGACCCGCGCCTTCGCTTGTGCATAGCTGAACGTGGCCTGCGACGAGCGCAGCAGCGGGCGATCCGCATGGCCCTTCTCGCTCAACGCCTTGTCGAGCAGTTGCTCCACCAGGTTGAGCCGATCGGGCAGTTGCAACTCCGGCAAGTCGTAGCGCAATGTGGGCCACTGATCCGGCGGCGGAAGGCGGTCGTGGACGAAGTGGTCGGTTTGTGCCGAATACGAAGTCATGGCGTCACCCTTGCAAGACCGATTTGCCGATGATCAATTGCTGCACCTCGGTCGCGCCTTCGTAGATGCGCAACGACCGGATGTCGCGGTACAGATGCTCCACCGCGCTTCCCACCTGCACCCCGCGCCCGCCGTGCATCTGCAGCGCCATGTCGATCACCTTCTGCGCGTTCTCGGTCGCGCACATCTTGGCCATGGCGGCCTCGGCCGTGGTGCGGGCGCTGCCGGAGTCGCGCAACCAGGCAGCACGGTAGGTCAGCAAGGCAGCGGCGTCGATCAGCGCTGCCATCTCGCCGAGCTTTGCTTGCGTGAGTTGAAAGTCGGCCAACGTCTGGCCAAACATGCGGCGCTGCTTCGCGTGCGCGATGGCTTCGGCCATGGCGCGTCTGGCAAAACCAAGTGCCGCGCCGGCGACCGAGGCGCGGAAGATGTCGAGCGTCTGCATCGCAAGCTTGAAGCCGCCGTGCAAAGCGCCGAGTTGCGCGCTGACCGGAATGCGGCAGTCGGCGAAGCGCAAGGTGGCCAATGGATGCGGCGCCATCACGTGGATCGCCTCGCTTGAATCGAGTCCTCTCGTGTCGGCGTCGACGATGAACGCGGTGATGCCGCGGGTGCCGGCGGTTGGGTCGGTCTTGGCAAACACGACGTAGAAGTCGGCGATGCCGCCGTTGCTGATCCAGGTCTTGCTGCCGGTCAGGGAGAAAGCCCCATTCTCCGAACTTTTCAGGCCGTCATCGCTCGCCCCATGGACCTTTTCAGCTATTGTTTGCATAGCACCAACGTCCGATCCCGCGTTCGATTCGCTCAGGGCGAACGCCGCGATCGACTCACCGCGCGCGACTTTGGGCAGGTAGCGTTCACGCTGCGCATCGCTGCCCGCCAAGGTGATCGCGCCGCTGCCCAGGCCCTGCATCGCGAACGCGAAATCGGCCAGTGGCGAGTGGTAGGCCAAGGTCTCGCGCAGGATCACCAGCGCGCGCGAATCGAGCTTTTCGAGCGCGCCGCCGTGCGATGCCGGCACGCACCAGCGCAGCCAGCCGCCGTCGCCCAGGCGCCGCACCCAGTCCTTGCAGGCGCGGCGGTCGTCGCTTTCGTCCACCTCTTGCGTCGGCGCCCAGGACACCAGTTGTTCCGCCAGCTCGCGGTGTGTGGCATCGAAGAACGGCAGCGCGAGGTGCACAGTCGATGGCGCCGTCGATGTTTGGCGGGGAACTGGATGCGCTCGGTCATGCGGAGTGAGGTGCGCGGTGGATGGCGGCGTCGATGGCGCGGCCGCTGGTGCTCGGTGAACCATGTTCAATCTCCGCCAAAGGTCGGACTTTTCTTGGCCGCGAACGCCTCGTAGGCTCTTCGAAAGTCGTTGGTCTGCATGCAGATTGCCTGCGCCTGCGCTTCCGCTTCGATCGCCTGATCGATCGTCATCGCCCATTCCTGACTCAGCATGGTCTTGGTCATGCCGTGCGCGAAGCTTGGGCCGCTGGCAAGGTCACGCGCCTGGATCTGCGCGGCGGCCAGCAGATCGCCGCGCTCGTGCAAAGCGTTGAAGAAGCCCCAGGCCAGGCCCTCTTGCGCGGTCATCGCGCGGCCCGTGAACAGCAGTTCGCTGGCGCGGCCTTGGCCGATGACTCGCGGAAGCAGCGCGCAGGCGCCCATGTCGGCGCCGGCGAGGCCGACCCGCGTGAACAGGAACGCGGTCTGGGTTGCTGCCGTGCCGGGCCGCAGGTCGCACGCCAGCGCC
>JBDTRV010000020.1:0-11769 GCA_039931475.1 Burkholderiales bacterium
CGCGCGGTCACTCCGATCAGCACCGCGCGGCCGCGCACGGCTTCGGCGAACTCGGGCGAAGTGAGAGCTTCGGCGAATGACCAGGCGCTGCCTGGGAGCGTGGCCGCGTGCGGCAGCAACACCTCGTTGTCGCGTTGCCAGACGCCGGGCTTGGCAATCGAAAGCTGCTGCGCGCGCAGGCCGGGCAGGGGACGCTGGGTTAGCACCGGCTGGGCCTCCTCGACCAGCGCGACCGCTAGCGCTGGCAGTTCCGCTCGCGCGCCGCCGCGCAGAAAGAGCCGGCGCACCACACCGTCGGCATCGATTTCCAGATCGACGTGGCCCAGGTGCGCGACCCGCCGCAAGATCGGCAGCGGCCCCAGTTCGGTGACGCCGCCGGCCGCCAGCCGCGACACCGGTGCCACGGCCAACACGCCTTTGCCATAGGCCCCGAGCGCTGCGGCCAAGGCCTTGTCACCGGCTTCAGGTTCCGGGCTGTGGGTCTGCGGTTCGCTGAACAGCACCGCGAATGCCACTCCGGCGGCCCCTGCGGCCGCGAGACGATCCACCATGCGCGCATGAACTTCGCGCGGCCACGGCCACTGGCCCAGCGCCATGATGCTGGCCTCGTCCACCGCGACCAGCACCGAGCGCGCCGGCAACTCCATGCGTGGAGCAAGCAGGTCGTAGGCGAGCAGATTGAGCCGTTGCAAGCTCGTGCTCACGGTTGCCGCAGCCGCGACCAGCAGCGCGAGCAGCCACCAGGGGCGCTCTAGCACCAGCCGCGTCAGCGCCTTCAGAGCGCTAGCAGCAGCGGCGCCAGGAGCCATAGGAAATACCAGGGACTGACCGGCTTTTCGACGCTGAACTTCTCTGGTTTGCTGAACGCGCCTGCTTCACCATCGGCCGCGATGCCCTGCACTCGAACGTAGTAGGTGCCGGCCTCCGGGCGCTCCAGCACCAACTCAGCGCTTTCGACGGTCTGGTCCACCACGGGCGCGGCGAAATCGACCTCTTTGGCAACCTGAACCCGATACTGCACTGCGTTCGATTGCTTCGGCCAACGCAAGGGCAGGCGGTCGCCATCGACCTCGGGCGTGCTCACGTCCGGCGCCGGCAACACACGCCGGAATTCCTGGGCGTCGCTGAACGGGCCTTGCCCGATCTCGGGATCGATGGACGCGATCCGCCAGTGGTAGTTGCCCGGTGGCAGCGGCGTTTGCGGCCGCGCGGCGCCGGCATCGGCGCTGGATTCGTCGATCAGCGGTGCGGCGAAGTCGGAAGTCGCGGCCACCTGCAGGCGTACCTGGCGTTGCCGGCTCGCGTCCGCCAGTTCTGTCCAACGGAACGCCGGCTGATCGGCGCTGACCCGCGCCGCGGGCGCCGGTTCGATCATGAGCGGCGGCGGCGGCTGGGTGAAGACGATGATGTCGAGTTCACCGGTCTGCCCCTCGATGCCGCGCGGATCGATCGCGCGCACCCGCAAGATGTATTGGCCATCGCTCACGTCGCGCGCGCGAAGTTGCCCGCTTCGGCTGATTTGATCCGACACCAGTATTGGGGACGACCGTCGAAAGACCTGCGTGTGCCAGCCCACCGCACCTGCCGTCAACGGAAACGGAAGCTCGATCGGCAGCTTTCGGACGATGTGCGGCAATGCGCTCAAATCGGGCGCCGGCAGCAATTGCGATGGCGGCTCCGGCGCGCGCCCCAATTGCGTGCGCGTGCCCTGATCGGGATCGAGCCGAACCTGCCCAGCCCGGTTGCGCACGGCGACCTTTCCTTCGGTCACTTCCGCGATCGCGGCCGTGCCGTCGGTCGATACGCGCAAGCTGGTGCCGCGCACCGCTGCCACTGCAGCCGGTGTGTCGATCTCGAACCGGCCGGCAGGGGTCAGCCGGCGCACCGCACCTTCGATGGCGCCCTTGAGCAACCGCAACTGAACGCCGACCGGCGAGAGCTGGCTGGGGTCGCCGCTGACTTCGGCGCCGGGCACTTCGATCGGCCGCGATGCATCGGTCAGCTCGAGTTCGCTAGCCGGCAGCACCAGCACCCGCGAGCCATTGCCGACGCCGAGCGTCGCGCTTCCGATGTCCGAAGTGACCAGGCGATCGCCGGTCAGCAGGACCGAGCCGGGCGCGGCGGCGCGGCGGCTCCCGTCGGCTGCGATGATCTCGACCTCGTCGAACTGGGTCAGCACGGTCAAGGGCACCGGCTCGCGCTGCAACCAGTCGATCGGAATGCGTACCGGAGTTCCGGGTGGAAGGCGGGTTGAATCGACGAAGCCATTTAGGCGAACGACACGGCGCCAGTTGTGCATCCCATCGAGATAGCGCTCGGCGATGCCCCACGGGTGGTCGCCCGGCTGCATTCGGTAGACGATTTCGGGGCCGGTTGGTGAGTTGCCTTGCGCAAGCGCTGCCGGGCTTGGCAACAATGCGGCTAGGGCAGCGAACGCAATCGTGACAAAGAGCAGCTTCCCACGGACCGCTCTGGCAGCACCCGCTGCGCCTGGAACGGGGTCGTCCAGTTCATTCGTTGCCGGCCAGTCGCCAAAATCCCGCATGAATGTGGCTCAGCTTTCGTTCTTGTTCGCGCAGTCAGGCCAGTATGCGTGGCAAACGCGGGGGTACCAAGGGCACGCGAGGCAGGCGTGCAGCCAATGTTGCAATTCGTGAAATTGTGCACCAGTTGTCGCGCGATCTGGCTTCCGGCGCCCGCGCCGAGGTGAAGCAGCTACCGTTTCGCGAGTTTGGCGGCGGCTGGAACCCGCGTGGAATCGGGTCGCAACGTGGGCTTGGCTGTGGCGCCGCTGCGCCTTGCCACTGCCGCGCACTGTGCGCTGGCCTGCTTGGCTTCGTCCTCGGAGCCGGTGTCGATGAACGGAATGATCGCGGCCAGCGGATTCAACAACGCGAGCAGGCCTGCGGCAACGCCCTTGCCCGCGAGCTTGCCGAGCTCGAGCGACACCGATGGATCGGACAAGGTGCCGCTGATTTCAATCGGCGTGCGCAGCGTGAGCGGGCTGAAGTCCTTCGGTGCGACCGCCACCTTGATGCCCATCGATTCGGTCTTGAGCGAGATCAGTCCGTCCATCCACACGGTCGAATCAGCGGTCGTGAACACCAGCAGCTTGGGCTTGATCAGACCGCGCTCGACTTGCAAGTCAATCACGTTGCACTGAATCCGCAGCAGATCGTCGCCCTTGATGAGGATTCCGAGCGCCTGGGCCACGTCCACGCCCAAGGCTTCGATCGCCAGGTGCGAGATCGCGGCATTGCGCATGTGGGCCTGCACGTCGCCGCCGAGGCTGCCCAGGATTTCCGCGGTGGATCGGCCTTGGCCCGCCACCTTGACTTTGGCGTCGAGCTTGCCCGCGAGATAGGGTGGCGCGTTGCCTTTGCGTTCGATCCTGAGCCACTGCGCGAGGTCGACACCCCGAAGGCCGAGGTCCGCCTTCCACTTGGCTATTTTTTCACGTCCGTCCAGTTGCAGTGAACCGATCAGCTTGCCCTTGGCCGTGGCCGCTTCGATGTCCGCGATGGTCAGCACACCGTCGGCCAGCAGCAAGTGCGCCTTGAGGGGTTTCAGGCTCGCGAGCACGTCGGTGCCAGTGTCGAATTCGGCGATGTCCACGGCAAGGTCGGCATCCATCGCGCGCAGCGAGGGAAGGTCGAACTGCTTGTCGGGGATGACTTTGCCTTTTCTCTTGGTTTTGGTCTTGCCGTTGTTTTCCGGCGGCGGCGCGCCGATGGTGGGCCCAAGGTCGGCCAGCACCAGCCGCCGCCCAGCCAGCCGGCCCGACAGCAGCGGCGTCTTGGGGCGCGGGTCGTAGGTGAAATCCCCTTCCAGGCGGCTCGAGCCGATGCTGGCTTCCTGCACCTGCGCCGTCCAGACCGCACCTTCCTTGGTCAACTCGCCGTGGGTCTTGAAGCTGGGCGTGGTCGGCAGCGTGATGGAAAGCGGGTCGCCGACCGCGGCGAGCGATGGGCCGGAGACGCTGAACTTGCCCTTGAGGGCCGACAGATGCAACGGGTCGGTCGTGCTGCCGTCGAAGCTCAATTCAGTTGGGCCTACCTTGGCCGCGAGCTTGACCGGCTGCGCCGTCGCGCTTTCGCCTTCGGCCAGCAACGCCAGCGCGCCCGAGGTCGCCAGATCGATCCGCAACGGCAACTTCTGGTACTTGCCGACCGCCTTGAGCTTGAAGCCCACTTCGCCCGGCGCAAGCTCGACCGGCGGCGCTTTGCCTTTTTCGGCATCGGCGCCCGCTTCAATCTCCAAACCCTTCGACCCACCGTCAGTCGCGTCGCTCCGGCTCGAGTCCCGCAGCGCGAAGTTGGCGTCGATGTCGGCCGGCGTGACGGCGTCCTGGTAGGCCAGATGGCCGGAGTCGACGCGTAGCGAATCGAATGTGGGCAGCGCCGGCGGCGTGGAAGGCGATTCGGATGCGGGCTTTTCCTTGGCCGGGTCGCCGAACTGCCATGACGCCAAGCCGTCCTTGCGACGCGCGAGGTTGGCGTCGAGTTGCACCGCCTCCAGCTCCTTGACGTTAATCGGCGCACCGCGCCAGGCGCGCCAGAGGTCGAGATAGCCGAGCTTGAGGTAGGCGCCTTGCGCCTTGAGCATGTGCGGCGCGTCGCTCCAGTCAGGGCTCGCAATTTCGATCAGGGGCGCCTTGAGGCGCACGCTGCCAATGAGGCGAATTTGAGCGGATTCTGTCGCGTCGGAGGCGCTTCCCATCACCACCTTGCGGTGCAGCACGCCGGACAGCGTTTTTTCGAGCGGCGCCACCAGGAACGGCCAGCCCAACGCCTCGCAGGCCCCGACCGCCAGCACCAGCGCCAACAGGAGGCCGAGCGACAGCAACGGCCAGCGCGTACCGGCCCGCCAGGCCACAACCGGGTTTCGCAGGGTCATGCGCTATTGTGGCGACGCAGGGCAACGAGCGTCATCGGCTGCCGTCGCCGTGGGGCGTAGGCCGACTCTTACAGCGCCCGGCGACCGCTAGATCAACCTTTCCTGCGGCGTCCTGATCTTTCGCAGCGCCTTGTGCCGGGCCGACGGCTGCACCAGCGGGAATTCGGTTGCGCCGCCTTCCCACAGCGGGTCTTCGAGGCTGTCGAAAATTTCGCGCAGCTTCTCGCTCCAACTGTCGTGCAGCATGCGGTAGTAGGCGTTGTTCTCGTCGATGCAAACGACCTTGTCGCTCGCGAGCGCGCCTTCCTCGTACACCACGAGATCGAGCGGCAGGCCAACCGAAAGGTTCGATTTGAGCGACGAGTCCATCGAGATCAACGCGCTCTTGGCCGCTTCGTTGAGCGGCGTCTCGGGTCGGATCACGCGGTCCAGCACCGGCTTGCCGTACTTGGATTCGCCGATCTGAAAGTAGGGCGTCTCGGGCGTGGCTTCGATGAAGTTGCCAGCCGAATACACCTGGAACAGCCGCATGCCTTCGCCGGCGATCTGGCCGCCGAAAATCATCGAGACGTTGAAGTCGATCTGCGCGGCGTTCAGCGCCGCCGCGTCGCGTTCGTGGACGTGGCGAATTGCCGAGCCGAGCACCCGCGCGGCGTCGAACATGCTGCGCGCGTTCCAGATGGTGATCGGCTCGGCGCCGTCCTCCCCGGTCAATTGCTCGACCTGCAGGATTTCGCGCACGGTCTGAGAAATCGAAAGGTTGCCGGCCGACAGCAGCACCATGAAGCGGTCGCCCGGCTTCTCGTAGATGATCATTTTGCGAAAGGTGCCGATCTGGTCGAGGCCGGCGTTGGTGCGCGAGTCAGACAGGAAGACGAGGCCTGCCTCGAGCTTGATCGCGACGCAGTAGGTCATGGTGATTCGGCTTTGGTTGAGTGTTCGGCCACGCGTTTGAGCGAATACAGCGCGTCGAGCGCTTCGCGCGGACTCAAGGAGTTCGGATCGACGGCGGCGAGCGCGGATTCTAAGGCGCTGGCCTCGGGCACTTGCGCATCATCGGAAGCCGGCGCGAACAGGTCGACCTGCAGCCGATGCTCGATGGCCTTGGCTTCGAGCGCGGCCAGCGCCTGGCGAGCGTGATTCAACACCGCTGGCGGCACGCCCGCGAGGCGCGCGACCTGAATGCCGTAACTGCGGCTCGCCGGGCCGGCTTCGATCTCGTGCAGGAACACGATGCCGCGGCCCGACTCGGTCGCGCCAACATGCACGTTTTGCGCGCCGTGATGATTGGCTGGAAACTCGGTCAGCTCGAAGTAATGGGTGGCAAACAACGTGAACGCGCGCGTCTTGTCGTGCAGATGCGCGGCGATGCCGGATGCCAGCGCCAAGCCGTCGAAAGTGGAGGTTCCGCGGCCGATCTCGTCCATCAGCACCAGCGAATTCGGTGTGGCGGCGTTGAGGATCTGCGCGGCCTCGGTCATCTCGAGCATGAAAGTGGACTGCGCATTGGCCAAGTCGTCAGAGGCGCCGATGCGGGTGTAGATGCCGTCGATCGGGCCGATCCGGCATGCCGAAGCCGGCACGTGGCTGCCGATGGAGGCAAGCAGCACGATCAGCGCGGTCTGCCGCATCCAGGTCGATTTGCCGCCCATGTTCGGGCCGGTCACGATCTGCATCCGGGTCTTGCCCGAAAGCCGCGTGTCGTTCGCGATGAACGGGCCGGCGTTGGTCTCTGACAGACGCGCTTCGACGACCGGATGACGGCCGCGTTCGATCTCGATGCACGGCTCGCCGACGAACTGGGGCGCGCACCAGCCGAGCGTGGCCGAGCGTTCGGCCAAAGCGCACAGCGCGTCGAGCGTCGCCAGCGCGCGGGCCAGGCGCGTGAGGGCCGGCACATGCGGTTGCAACGCTTCAAGCAGTTGCTCGTACAGCCACTTTTCGCGCGCTAGCGCTCGGTCTCTCGCCGACAGCGCCTTGTCCTCGAACGCCTTCAACTCCGGCGTGATGAAACGCTCGGCGTTCTTCAACGTCTGGCGGCGGCGATAGTCGGGCGGCACCTTGTCGGCCTGGCCCTGCGTGACTTCGATGTAGAAGCCGTGCACCCGGTTGAACTGCACCTTGAGGTTCGCGATGCCGGTGCGCGACTTTTCGCGCGCTTCGAGATCGAGCAGAAAGCCGTCGCAGTTCTCGTCGACCGTACGCAGTTCGTCGAGCTCGGCATCGAAGCCGCTCGCGATCACGCCGCCATCGCGCAGCAAGGCGGCAGGATCTTCGGCAAGCGTTGTCGCAAGCAGCCGCGCGCAGTCGTCCGGCGGCTGCAATTCGCTGAAAATTCGAACTAAAATGCCGCTGTCCGCACGCCCACTGTGATTTGTTTGCTCTGCTATTTGTAGCGTTCGCCACAGCGCGGCCAGCTCGCGCGGGCGCACCTGGCCGAGTGCGGTGCGGGCGGTAATGCGTTCGACATCGGCCACTTGCGCGAGCCTTGCGCGCAGCGCGATGAAAGGCGGCTGCGCATCGGCGGCGCCGAAGGTTGGCGCCAGCAGTTCGGCGATCGCGGCCAGTCGCTCTCGGGCCTCGGCTCGGTCGCGCCGAGGCTCGAGCAGCCAGCGTTTGAGCAGCCGGCTGCCCATGCCACTCTTGCAGGTGTCGAGCAGCGACAGCAAGGTCGGCGAAGGTTCGCCGCGCAGCGTCTGCGTCAGCTCCAGGTTCCGCCGGGTGGGCGCCGGCAGCGCAATCAAATCGGCTTCGCGTTGCACCAGCAGGCCCTGCACATGCGCGAGCGCGCCGCCCTGGGTGTGCTCGGCATAGGCGAGCAGCGCGCCGGCCGCGGCCTGCGCTTCGGCCATGGCATCGGCGTTCCAGGAGGCGAGGCTTGCGGCTTCGAGCCGTGCCAGCAGCTTGCGTTCGCCCAAGGTGCGGTCGAACTGCCATTCCGGCCTGCGCGTCAGGGTGCTGTGCGTTGCGCTTGCGGCGGCCTTGAGTCTTGCTTCGAAGGCGGCCGTCACATCGGCGCTGTAGAGCACTTCACTCGGCGCAATGCGGGCCAGCCAGGCTTCGAGTGCATCGGCCGTGCATTCGGCCAGTTGCAGCTCGCCTTGGGTCAGGTTGAGCCAGGCCAGCCCGACCCCGCCGCGCTTGCCCTGCTGCACCGCGAGCAGCAACGCTTCGCTCTTGTCGTCGAGCAGATCGGTGTCGGTCAACGTGCCCGGTGTAACGACCCTTACCACCTTGCGCTCGACCGGCCCCTTGCCGGTGACCGCGCCGACCTGCTCGCAGATCGCAACCGACTCGCCGGCCTTGATCAGCTTCGCGAGGTAGCCTTCCATCGAATGGAACGGCACACCGGCCATCACCACCGGTGCGCCGGCCGACTGGCCGCGCCGGGTCAAAGTGATGTCGAGCAAGCGCGCGGCCTTTTCAGCATCGGCGAAAAACAGCTCGTAGAAGTCGCCCATGCGGTAGAACAGCAGCACGTCAGGATGCTCGGCCTTCAGGCCGAGGTACTGCTGCATCATGGGGGTGTGGGCGGCGAGCGGGGCGGTCACGTTCAAAATCCGCTCAGGACGGCGTCCATCGCGGCGATGACTTCATGGGCGCGATCCTTGATCGAGGCGACGGATGTCTTGAGCACGCGCTTGTTGATCGCCGCTGCTTCAAACGCGACCAGCATCAAGGTCTGGTTGCGCACCACGAAGCTGGGAGAAAGCCGCTGTGGGAGGTCGCCCCCGATCAGCCCGGTGGTGGCAAGCGGCACCACCATCCGCGTTGCGAGGTCCTGAAGCACGTCGCTTTGAACGTCCACCACGAACGGATACTGCTCGCACCCGCGGATTTGGATTGCTGTAGACGTCGAACTGCATCTACCAGACCCGAAGGTCGTCGCACCAAAGTCCGTGCTCTTCAAAGCGAGCGTTTTGCTCGTCGATCCACTTCTTGTACTTCTTCCCAAACGCTTGTCTGCGCTCTTCCATCGTCTCACCGCGCACGGCGCCGGAAAGCGCCTCGAACTGTTTGGCTGACAGGATGACGGTATCGACCTTTCCATCTTTCTCGACATAGACCGGTTCGGTCTTGGCATGAGCGCAGATGGCGCCGAACTTGTTCTTGGCATGCGTCGCGGTCACGTGCATGGTGTGCCTCCGGGGAGTTCAGTTTAGCTATTTTAGCTAAAAAATGCCTGCTGGTTATTGGCTGCCGGCCAATAGCGCCTCCCGCGTCACCAGCAACACTTGATCGTCCCCCGCACTGGTCTCGAGCCAAACGACTTCGAGCCTCGGAAACGCAGATTCGAAGTGCGCGCGCTCGTTCCCAATCTCCAGCACGAGCACCGCGTGCTCCGTCATGCGCGATGGCGCGGCGGCGATCAGCGGGCGGATGAACGTCATGCCGTCTTCGCCGCCGGCCAGCGCGATCGTCGGCTCGGCGCGGAACTCGGCGGGCAGGGTGGCCATGCTCTCTTCGTTCACATAGGGCGGATTGCACAGGATCAGGTCATAGGGCCCATCGCAAGCGGCCAGGCCGTCCGATTCGATCAGCCGGATGCGCTCGTCCAGGCCGTGTTTGGCGACGTTGATTCGCGCAACCGCCAGTGCGTCGGTCGACAGATCGGCGGCATCGACCCGAACATCTGGCCAGGCCATCGCCGCGAGCACCGCGAGGCTGCCGTTGCCGGTGCACAGATCGAGCACGCGCCGTGTGCGATCGCCAAGCCACGGGTCGATCGACCCATCGGCGATCAGCTCGGCGATGAAGCTGCGCGGAACGATCGCGCGCTCATCGACGTAAAACGGTACGCCTTGCAGCCAGGCTTCGCGCGTGAGGTAGGCGGCCGGTTGGCGCGATTCGATGCGTGCTTCAAAAAGTGTAGCTGCTTCCTCAATCTGGTCGGGCGTAAGAGGGGTTTTTGATACGGTTTCGAGGTCATCGAGCGGCAACCCGAGCCGCCACAGGACTAGCCAGGCCGCTTCGTCGAACGCATTGGTCGTGCCGTGCCCGAAGCTGACGCCAGCCGCTTCGAGCCGGCGCGCGCCGGCTTCGATCAGTTCGAGCACCGTCATGGCGTGCGTCATCCAGCGATGCGCGCGTTCAGGCTTTCGAGCAGGCGCCGGTAGATGTTCTTGAGCGGCTCGATGTCAGCCACGGCGACGCATTCGTCGATCTTGTGGATGGTGGCGTTTGGCGGGCCGAGTTCGATCACCTCTTTGCAGATGCGAGAGATGAAGCGGCCGTCGCTGGTGCCGCCAGTGGTGGACAACTCGGTCTCGATGCCGGTCTCAGCCTTGATCGCAGCGCGCACCGCATCGACCAGATCTCCGGGTTCGGTCAGGAACGGCTGGCCGCCCAGGGTCCAGGCAAGCTCGTAGTCGAGGCCGTGTCGATCGAGCACTTGATGCACGCGAGCCTTGAGTGAGTCGGCACTGTTCTCGGTCGAAAAGCGAAAGTTGAAATCGACGACGACTGCGCCGGGAATCACGTTGCCCGCGCCGGTTCCGGCGTGAATGTTGCTGATCTGCCAGCCGGTCGGTTGAAAAAATTCGTTGCCCGCATCCCACTCGATCGTCACCAGTTCGGCGAGTGCCGGTGCCAACTCGTGCACCGGATTCTTCGCGAGTTGCGGATACGCGATGTGACCCTGAATCCCCTTGACCGTAAGCCTGCCTGAGAGCGATCCGCGCCGGCCGTTCTTGATCATGTCGCCGGTGCGCTCGACGGAAGTGGGCTCGCCGACCACGCACCAATCGAGCCGCTCGCCGCGTGCTTTCAGGCGGTCGCAGACGACGACGGTGCCGTCGGTCGCTGGCCCTTCCTCGTCGCTGGTGAGCAGCAGCGCGATCGACAGCGCGGCATCGGGAGTGGCGGCGACGAACTCTTCGGTCGCCACGATGAACGCCGCGATCGACGTCTTCATGTCGGCAGCACCCCGGCCGTAAAGCTTGCCATCGCGATGGGTCGGCGTGAACGGGTCGCTGGTCCACTGCTCGCGCGGGCCGGTCGGCACCACGTCGGTGTGGCCGGCAAACACGAGTGTGCGCGCGGCGCGGCCGGTCGCGCGGCCGGTTCGTTTGGCCCACAAGTTGATCACCCGCGCGTCGGTCGGGCCGCTCTCGATGGTTTCGAGCTCGAAGCCGAACGGCGCGAGCCGCTCGGCGATGAGCGGCTGGCAGCCGCCGTCTTCAGGCGTGGGCGAGACGAGCGATATCAGTTGCTCCGCAAGGCGCAGTGTGGCAGTCATGCCTTGAATGGTAGGCGAACGGCCGCCGCCGGGCCGCTCCCAAGGCGGCCGAGCCGCCCCCGTGGGGGGGTTACACGAGCGAAGCGGAGTGAAAAAGCGAGGGGCCGGCCACCCTACTCGTGGTTCACATCCAGCGTAATCTCAGTGAACGACGGCTGGTCGTCCTCGTCGTCTTCCTCGTCTGCCTTGCCGGCCGGCATCGCCGCGTTCTCGAGCCGCCAATTCAGGTTGGTCGGCGAGTCGGAATGCAAGAGGCCTTCCTTGCGGCTCACGAGCATGCTCTTGATCAGGTCGGCAATGGCTTCCTCGAACGTCATCGAGCCTTCGGCCATCGACTTTTCCATCGCTTCCTTGACGCCCGAGAAGTCGCCTTTTTCGATCAGATCGGCCACCAGCTTGGTGTTGAGCATGACCTCGACCGCCGGCACCCGCACGCCGCTCACGCTGCGCAACAGGCGCTGCGAGACGATGCCCTTGAGCGCGGCGGCCAGGTCGCCCAGCATCATCGCGCGCACTTCGATCGGATAAAAGTTCAAGATCCGGTTCAGCGCCTGATAGCTGTTGTTGGCGTGCATGGTCGCCAGGCACAGGTGGCCCGATTGGGCATACGCGATCGCGGCCGACATGGTGTCGCG